>SOJA01000145.1 GCA_004376975.1 Candidatus Bathyarchaeota archaeon | reverse complement strand
GTATCCAGACACAGTAGGTGTCGTCACGACAATGAATTTGCTTTTGCTCAAATCGGTAACCTCACTTACCATATTTCGTACCTAAACTATTTATGATTAACCTTCTATTTTTGCCGCGCGCAAAGAATGTCGAATTACATCCTTGTGAACCTTTCTTTTTATGAAGTCTATATAATTTTAGTGAAGCGATATTTGAGATAGAAAAAAAGAAGGTTATTTTTCTTTGATCATATTGTTAGGCTACTTACAACAACATTTGTCATGTTTCTCTTTGTGTGCTTCCAGTTCCT
The DNA here is from genome assembly GCA_004376975.1 of Candidatus Bathyarchaeota archaeon. The sequence goes on along the minus strand of SOJA01000145.1, from coordinate 11,669 downwards.
CTTTCGTGTTAAATGTTTGACCGCAACACTCGTATTTTTCTCTCTTAGCTTCACACATCTTACAATCTCTCCAGTTCCTACACATCATCCTCCAACCCAAGATATAAACCTATAGAATGTTTGTGAAATGATACTTGGTTTCGAAGTTTAAAGCGATTGTTGCAGTAGGTCAACAGCTTTGCGCTAGAGCGCACGCAAAGAATTTCCATGCAAGAAATATTTTGAATGGTTTTTCCCTTATGGGAAGGACTGCCTAGAAATGCATATGAAAAAAAAACCACACCGAAAAAAGTAGTGCGTGTATGGTTGTAGCCTAGTATGGACTACCACCCCAAAATTGAGATGTCTCCCGAAAACTCCCCATTTTTTGCTTGGAAGCATGTTTGCGCACACATGGTCAACAATAAATTATACTAGACTCGCTTACACTGTGCTTTTGGATTCATCCAACAATTCTGAAATGTCAGAATTATCAGATAAATTTAAATATACAGAACAATAATATTTTATGGGAAAGAAAAAAAATGAATAATGACGCGGAATGTTGCAAAGTTGATGCTGTAGTGACTATTGATTCGAGGGGACAAATAGTCCTTCCAAAAGATGTTAGGGAGAAAGCCAAGCTAAAGCCGAATGATAAGCTAGCGATTGTAGGTTGTGAACGAGACGGTGAAATATGCTGCATCATGATGATCAAAGCGGAGAAGCTTGGAGATGCGGTAAGCAAAGTACTGGGTCCTATGCTCAAGGATATTCTCAAATAAAAGGTGAAAGAATATGGAAGAGGAAGAAATCAAAAAGTTTGTTAAGAAAAGATATAGCGAGACGGCAAAAGCAGGGGCGTCCTACTGTGTATCATGTGAATGTGGACCTTCTCTCATAGAGCTTGGGAAGAGAATAGGTTATTCTGATGAAGACTTACGAAATGTTCCAGAAGCTTCTAACATGGGTCTAGGATGCGGAAATCCAGTTGCGTTAGCCGCCTTAAAGGAAGGTGACACCGTTCTTGACTTGGGTTCAGGTGGCGGAATCGATGTCTTTCTTGCAGCTAAGAGAGTTGGACATGAAGGAAAAGCCATCGGAGTTGACATGACAGAAGAAATGATCAAGAGAGCGAAATCTACTGCAAAGAAATACGGCTACACAAACATAGAGTTCAGGCTGGGTGAAATAGAGAATCTCCCAGTTGAAGATAATTCGATCGATGTCATCATCAGCAACTGTGTGATCAACCTTTCTGTCGATAAAGAAAAAGTGTTTCGCGAAGCCTATCGAGTACTAAAACCTGGTGGGAAAATTTTGATCTCTGACCTTGTCACAGAAGGGGAAATACCTGAAAAAATAAAGAAAAGCTTTGACGCATGGGCAGGATGTGTTGCAGGAGCTTTAGAAAAAAAAGAATACTTGAACACGATAAGGAAAGCGGGATTCAAAAAGATCAGGGTTGCATCTGAGTCGAGTCATGACGTAGATATTTCTGAAGAATTGAAAGGTAAAATAACAAGTGTGAAAGTGGAAGCATACAAAATAAGCAAATAGTCTACCTGATGCTTGCGTTTACATTAAGTCTTTAGCTCGGTGCTTTGCTTGATACAGTCGGTGTGTCTATCGAGCATATCATCCAGTATCTTCTGTAGTTGCTCTTTACGCATAAAACCCACAGCCTCGCGCGCGCTAGGCACTTTTATAAACGTATTTTGTGGATGCTTTTGTTATGGTGTTGATCCATCTTTGAAGTGCTGGATCGTTCCAGTTAACCAAATCTTGCTTCTTCATTTCAGAAACTTCCATGAGAAATGTATAGATGGAACCTTATACGTAATGTTTGGAAGAGAATTAAGTAAACTTTTGTTTAAGGGGGAGGTTGTTGAAAAAGAGATTATTATTTTTAACAGGCAGTCCCGGAACAGGAAAGACTTCTGTCTTTTTAAAGACTATTGAGACTTTGAAATCTAGAGGTTACAGTGTAGGTGGAATGGTAAGCCGTGAAGTTCGCACATGCGGATCACGTGTTGGTTTCGAAATTTTGGATATAAGTAGTGGTAGAAAAGGTTGGCTTGCTCATGTAAATCAGAAATATGGTCCACGTGTTGGCAGGTACCATGTGAACTTGAAAGATCTGGATAGTGTAGGCGTTGAAGCAATCAGAAACGCTGTGGAAAATATGGATATAGTTGCAGTAGATGAAGTTGGGCCTATGGAACTGTACTCGAAACGTTTTAGAGAGGTTGTTAAGAAGGCTGTGAAAAGCAGAAAACTCGTGATCGGCACTGTTCATTGGAACGTGAAGGACAAGCTAGTAGAAGAAATAAAGGCTAGAGAAGATGCTGAAATATTTAGGGTAACGTATGAAAACAGAGGGAATCTGCATGAGATTATCGTCGAAAAAGCTGCGGAGTTTCCGGTGAAAAACCGTTGAAAGCCAAAGCATTATAGCTCTATGTGTGAGTTTAGTCTAGAGAAGATTTTCCATGCTGATTGCTGGTGTTGATGAGGCGGGACGTGGTTGCGTATTAGGCCCACTAGTTATTGCAGGGGTTCTAATGAAAGAGGATGATCTTCCAAAGCTTGTCCAGTTAGGTGTTAGAGACTCAAAGTGTTTATCTCCAAGGAGGCGTGAAACGTTAGCCGTCGAAATCAAGCGAATTATCGTAGAATGCAATGTGATCAAACTGTTGCCTAGGGACATTGACTTGGTTGTTGAGTCTGGAAGGAAGCTTCATAAGTTGAATAGGTTGGAGGCTCAGGCAATGGCGAAAATTATCGAGCTGCTTAAACCAGATGTAGCCTATGTTGATGCGTCAGATGTTTTGGAAGAACGTTTCAAGCATCACATTTTAGAATGCTTGCATTTCAAAGCCAAAATAGTTTCGGAGCATGAAGCTGACCGGAAATATCCAATAGTTTCAGCTGCTTCCATAATTGCCAAAGTTGAAAGAGACAGAGAGATTGAAGAGTTGAAGAAGAAATATGGAGATTTCGGATGTGGCTATCCGACGGATCCTAAAACCATAGGTTTCCTTCAACAAAGCCTAGAGAAATTCGGGGAATATCCAGATTGTGTCAGAAAATCGTGGAAGCCAGCTAAAAGAGTTAAAAGCGAAAAAGATTCATGCCAGACAAAACTCATATGAAACTTGTAATCAAGTCTTCCGGCTTCTTGATTTCTGAAAGTTCATCACTATGGATACAGAGAATATCCCTGCTTGAGGGATTTTGTCCTTCTGTTATAAGAATTGGGCATGCTTGGACAACTCTGCTAACGCTTAAGACCTCATCCACCCTTCTATCTAATTCTCGTTCTTTCTTATCTGCAACTGCACCGATAATCTTCATTTTTTCCTTCTTTGCATTAATAAGGAAGTCGAAAGGTGCCTTCTTGAATACTGCAAAGTCATAATGGGCAAGCCTATCAAAAATTTTCTGGAGAAGCCTATTTCTGATGATTACACGTCTAGCCTTGGTTAAGAGACATTTGGGTTGATTTTCTGACTTTTCGAAAAGGTTCACTGATTTCGCCACAGGGATTCCCAAGATATATATGAGATTGTATGCTGCAGAAACTGAAGCCTTAGCCATCCCTCGTTCATAACCGTAGATGGTTCTCCTAGAAATACCAATCTTTTCAGCCAGTTCACCAATTGATAAGCCTAATTCCTGTCTTCTTCGCATAATTGCTTCTCCATCGATTTCGACGTAATAGCCTCCTGGACCAGCTTGTATTAGAGGGTAGACTTTGCGGAGCACTATGTTCTCAAATGTCCTTTGGCTGACAGCCATGACATTATACCTTGAATAAACAGTGTCGTCTTCCAATGGTTTTTCACGTGTTTTCTGGCTTATCAGAAGTGGAACAGCTGATATATGTTCTGATATGACTGCAAGCTCCATGGGGTCGCTTGGAGATATGTTACCAATGTCTTGTTGGATTTTTATGAAAACCAGTGTGCTGTTTTTTCTTGCTGCAAAGTCGAAGCAGCTTGGCCGACAGCAACATTTTTGAGAAACGGTGAAACCTGCTTCCTTCAGTATTGTTTCTGCAGTTTTTTCGTTTCCCGTCTCCTCATAAATCATCGAAGAAACACATAAAATATCATGACATTGTTGAATATAAACTATACTTATCTTCTAGATGATACCTTCACTATATCTTAGCCACGATCATAGCATGAGCCTTATCATATGGTTCTAGATGAACAATAGCTTTTATGCTGAAGCCACGATGTTTCAAAACTTCGACTTCTCGCTTATAGATTTCTGATGGCTCCTTGGTTACGTCTATGCTCTGAGCTTTGACTGCAAACATTATCCAGCCGGATTTTTTTAGGAATAAATCCGCGTTATCCGCTAGAATCCTGGCTTGTTCAGGTTGTGCAACATCGCAGTAAATATCGTCAACTTTTCCGCTGATGAAAATTTCGTATTTTTCGGGTAAACGAGCATCTTCCAGTATAGGTGACATGTTAAGCCTAAAAGCACACACATTATCGACGAGTTCCCTTATGGATCTTGATGCAAACTCGACGCAGTAGACGTGGCCTTTTTGGCCGATTATGTCTGAAACATGGCTTGCAGTTGTTCCAGAGGCTGCACCAAGATACAGGACCTTATGGTTTGGTTTTATCGGAACGTTTTCCAAGTTTTTCAGGATAGCTGCGGCAAGTTTGCTTCTAAAGGGGTCCCAGAGACGATATTCCACGCCTTTTTGTTTTATGAGCCTTTCACCGTAAACATCTTTGCTTGGCGTAAGGTTTTTTGTTGCTAGTCTTTGAGCTCCATTTTCCATGGTTACTTGGTATATTGCTGCGAACTGGGAATGTGGTTTAACGCGTATGTGCACGTCTCTTCTTTCTCCTTTTCTTTCGTACATGTTTTCTTTTTGGAAGTTGGGGTGGCTGAACATATTCTCGATGGATTTCTTCAACTCTTCTTTTTAAGGCGGCTGAAAGTTCTGCACCTATGTACCTTGTTCCGAACGCGTCTGTTCTTGCAGCTATGGCTAATTTCCCTGCTACTGCTCGTGCGATTTTCCCTCTTTGCCATTTTTTGGCTTCATGCAATAATGTATGTTGAAATATTATTCCATGTTTCGGAGGTCTTGCACCAGTTTTAAGTGAGCGGAAGAGGGCTTTTTCTGCTCCTAAGACCTGGATTGTGCTTGCAGGCCTTTTAGCAAGATTCATCAAACCTCCAGCTAAGGCGATCAAGCGTGCGCCTATTAGCGAGCCTACAATTGCTTTCATGTTTGGAGCAACTTCTTCCATAGCTGTGTCTAAATAAGTTTCCAGCGTTTGTCTCAGCTGGTACAGCCCTAGGACGCTTTTGCATAGCTTTCGGATTTGCTCTAGATCGGTCACCGCCAAGTCTGCACCCATGGAGGTTTCTGCTGATCTAGCCATAGTTTGAGCCTTCGATTTTGATATGTTTTCTTTCCCTAGTTTTGCTTTTGTGAAGTTATCTTTGTTGCCAAGTTTGAAAACTAGGCGAGCGTAAGTTTCATGCTTATCCAGCAGACGGTCAAGTTCTGGGAAGTGTATACCGTACCACTCTATTGCCCTACTCATGAACAGGTTTATTGTTTTATCCAAATCATCAAGAGTTTGAATTGCCTGAGCTATGATAAGGTCTCTGTTCTCAACAGCCCTCTTAACCCTGAATTTAGTGATTTCTACGGTAACGTCATGTATCCAACGGCTGAACTCTTCGAGGTCCCGAGCGAAGCCTGTTTCAACCGCGAACCTTTCCATGCTGGAACGTAATTCACTAATCCTAGATGGCTTGGAAAGTTCAATTTCGACACCGAATCTTTCTTGAACTTCCTTGGCAACGTTTGCATTCTCAAAAACAAAAATGTCATAACCATTTTCCCGAAGCACACTAACTAACTCCGCAATTTCATCCACCATTTTGCCGGTTTCGATTTTCCTGAGTGTTTTAGCTGCAATTTGAGGTTTTTTAGGAAACAAAACATTTTTTACTAGCTCATTCTCCACGCTGAAAGCTAATATTCCAAATGGACATGCAATTATCGTCGTCTTCATTACCTGAGCCTCTGTCATTTAACCTACTCAGCTTCAACTATTATTCCTAGGTTTTACCTTAATAAAGGAATAACTCTTAAAGGTTCGTGCCCCCTCCCCCCCTAGTTTTTTAGTTTCTTCTTAAAGGAGGAATAACTGGCACCTAAAATTTTCAAATGTTGACTTCAATTTCAACATATTAGCGTGCACAGGGTTTTCCGCAGTTCCTTGCAAGAGTAGAATGTCTTCGTGTTTTATTTTCTGTTTCTAAAGTGGGAAATTCGAAGGTTTAGCCATCCTGTATTCGCAATGTGATTGTTGCAAAGGTATCATCACTTTTATAAGCAGTTAACCTTAACTGAAAATCGTTCGTGGTGACGCAGTCTTTGGAGACTAACCGTTTACATGTGGATCTGGCTGGTTTGAAACTTGCCAATCCGACTATTTTGGCTTCGGGTATTCTGGGCTTGTCTGCAGAGTCAGTGGGTAATGTTGTGATAGGTGGGGCTGGTGCCATAGTCACGAAGTCTGTTGGTTTGAGACCGCGAAAGGGCTATGCAAACCCTACTATAGTGGAAACTAGCTGCGGCTTGATCAATGCTATGGGTCTTCCGAATCCTGGAATAACGGAGTTTGTTAAGGAAATTTGCGAAGTGAAAAATCTTGGCGTCCCAGTCATTGTTAGTGTTTACGGTTTCTCCGCTGATGAATATGCAATTGTAGCTAAGAAAGCTGTAGATGCTGGAGCAGACTCCGTGGAATTAAATGTCTCCTGTCCTCACGTCAAGGACACAGGCTCAGAAATCGGGCAAAATCCGGAAATTCTAGCTGAAGTTGTCAGAAAGGTGAAAGCTTCTATAGATAAACCTGTCTTCGTCAAGATGTCTCCAAACGTAACGAATATAACTGAAAACGCGGAAGTTGCCGCAAAAGCTGGTGCAGATGCATTAACAACCATAAACACCGTTAAGGCTATGGCAATAGACACGGAGACAGCCATGCCAATCCTGAGTAACAAAACAGGCGGATTATCGGGCACAGCAATAAAACCAATCGCGGTTAGATGCGTCTATGAAATATACGAAAAAGTTAAAGTGCCAATAATAGGGTGCGGCGGCATAACAAACTGGCGTGACGCGGTTGAATTTCTGCTGGCAGGAGCCACAGCCATCCAAATAGGAACAGCCATAGCTATAGAAGGACCAAACGTGTTTGAAGCTGTTGCATGTGGAATAAACAGTTATTTGAAAAAGAAAGGTTTCAAGAGTGTGAAAGAAATTGTCGGCTTATCACATCGCAGCTAACAAGCTGAGAACCACACATATTCTAGGCATAGAAAATGAGAGCCCAACAGTGAAAACATTCACCTTCAAAGACAAGCAATGCGGAAAAGCTAAGCCCGGTCAGTTTCTTATGCTTTGGATACCAGGCATAGATGAAATTCCCTTAAGCATACTGGACGCAAAAGAAAACGACTTAGTGTCAGTAACCGTAAGAAAGGTTGGAGAGGCGACAAATGCCCTCCAGAATAAAAATATAGGCGAAGTAATCGGTATTAGAGGCCCCTTCGGAAACAGCTTCACCGAAAAAGAAGGATCCATATTGATGGTGAGCGGAGGCACAGGCACCGCTCCGATACTATTTCTAGCTAGGAAAATAGCATCAAGAGCAACAAAAATTGTTTTCGTAATTGGCGCCAAAACACAAGATGAACTTCTATTCATAGAGGAGTTGAGGAAAATTCTTGCCAAGGAAAGAGACAGGGTAATAGAAACAACTGAAGATGGCAGCTGCGGCGTTAAAGGTTTAGTAACAACTCCATTGAAGAGGCTTCTTGCGAAGGAGAAGTTTGACATGCTCTATACTTGCGGTCCAGAGCAAATGATGCAGAAAGTTTTCGATTTAGCTGAAAAATATGAAGTAGCCTTAGAAGCCAGTCTTGAACGTTTGATGCGTTGCTCGATAGGCTTGTGCGGAAGCTGCGTCATAGGCAAATACCGCGTGTGCAGAGACGGCGCAGTGTTTACAAGGGAACAGCTAAGAGAAGTTAAGAATGAATTTGGAATTTCAAAACGCGGTTTTGATGGAAGAAAAGTCCCATTGTAAAGAAGACTAGGCTTTTCACGGTAACAAGTCTGTAAAGGGTTCTTGCAAAGGCCATAAGGAAGAACGGGAATTCCAATCTGTTATTTATGTCATCATTAATGTTCGCAAGAACGTTTCCAGTAATCCTTGCCAAGGAAAAAAGCTGTGTATGAAGGCTTGGCATTTAATCAATAATCGTGCTCCTTTATGGCAAATATACATTCAAGTATTAAAGCCTGAAGTACAGGCCTAGGCGTTGATTACAGATTTAGAAAAGAATTTGTTCATAAAGCATATGTGTTTGAGAGGAGAATGGTAGAAGGAAGGAAGAAAGGAGAGAATTATCTTTCTACCATTCCCATAAAGAAGTAATAAATAGAAGTTAGTTCTATAAAAATCTTCTATTATTATGTTCTATTTTATCTGCGTATTTCCACATGTTTAGGCCCGTAAAACACACGAAAACATCACTGTTTAACTTGAGCCAGATGCCATCTGAAATGGCGTTCTGGAAATTCTGCACATTGATAAAGGTTTACTTATCCTTTTTCGAGATTGGTTCCGCTTAGATGGTATGTCTGAATATGCTCTTAAGCGCGCGCAGAATATTAATTCAAAAAGGTTATATGTCCTTATTGTTATTTTGGTGTATTAGTGGGTGTCTAGGAATGAAAGGTGACCGTCAAATTCAACGCTTATTCAAGATTTTTTGCAGCTTCTAGAGCACAACCCCAAAGAATCATAAGAAACACCGAGCTTATAATAATTATCAGATGGGATCCACGTTTACGGAATCATCTGGAGGATGAAGAGTGTTTAAAGAAGTAAAATCAACAGTCAATTTTCCAGAGCTTGAGCATCGAATCCTGAAGTTCTGGAAAGATATAAATGCCTTTGAGAAACGTGTCGCTCTAAATCGGGGAAAGAAGCGCTGGTCATTTATAGACGGCCCGATTACAGCGAATAATCCGATGGGTGTTCACCATGCTTGGGGGCGCACATACAAGGATGTATTTCAGCGTTATCGAGCTATGAATGGATTTGAACTTCGTTACCAAAATGGTTTTGACTGTCAGGGGCTCTGGATAGAGGTTGAAGTGGAGCGAAGTCTAGGCTTCAAATCTAAACGTGACATCGAATCCTATGGAATCGCCAAGTTTGTCAAAAGATGTAAGCAGCGAGCTCTGCGTTACGCTGCTATGCAAGTTGAACAGTCCATTCGATTAGGATACTGGATGAACTGGGATAATCCTCAACTTCTACGTGATTTAGCTGATCATCCTGAAAATCAAGAAGTCACAACTATTCAAGGCTCCACAGGCCCAGTAACTGATACGGTGGAGCGCCTCATCAGCAGATTAGGGTCACCTCAGCTGGGCGGATCATACTTCACATTCTCCGATGAGAACAACTACACCATCTGGGCTGTTCTCAAAAAGTGTCATGAGCGTGGGTGGATATACAAAGGAAGAGATGTGATGCCTTGGTGTCCCCGTTGCTCTACAGCGCTATCTCAACATGAAATTGTTACAGAGGGCTATCGAGAGATCACTCATGTTGGAGTTACCCTTAGATTTCCCCTACGTGGACGGCCAAACGAAGCTTTGCTGGTGTGGACAACAACTCCATGGACCCTTTCATCCAATGTTGCAGCTGCAGTTCATCCAAGCATGACCTACGTGAAAGTCCGCTGTAAAAATGAGACATTTTATCTAGCCAAGGCAGCCCTAAATCGCGTTTTCACCAAAGAAAACTACGAGCTAATTGAAGAACTCACAGGAACTGACATGCTTGACTGGACCTACATCGGCCCATTCGACGAACTTCCTGCTGAGCAGAAGCTAGGAGCAGACAACGCACACCGAATAATTCCTTGGAAAGAAGTAAGTGAAGTAGAGGGCACTGGTATCGTTCACATCGCACCTGGCTGCGGAAAAGAAGACTTGGATCTTGGTAATCAATATAACCTGCCTGCAGTAGCCCCGCTAAACGAGTTCGGAGTCTTTGTGGAAGGCTTCAGCTGGCTTACAGGAACCAACGTCTACGAGTCGGCTCAGCCAATCATTGACAACTTGAAAGAGAAAAACCTGCTTTTCAAGGCAGAAGATTACACGCATCGTTACCCTGTTTGCTGGCGATGTAGCAGCGAGTTGGTGTTCCGCCTAGTGGATGAGTGGTTTATCTCCATGGGAAAGAAACTTGACATGCCACTGGACCAAATTACGGAACAACAGAGAGAAAAAAATCTCCGGTATCAAATAATGGAAGTTGCAGAACAGGTCCGCTGGATTCCAAGTTTTGGTCTACAACACGAGTTAGACTGGCTTCGAAACATGGACGACTGGATGATTTCCAAGAAAAGATACTGGGGGTTGGCATTACCAATATGGGAATGCCCAAAGTGCAGGAACTTTGAAGTTATAGGTAGTAAAGAAGAGCTGAAGTCACGTGCCGTCGAGGGCTGGCAGACCTTTGATGGACACACACCTCATCGACCATGGATAGATATGGTGAAAATTAAATGCTCAAAGTGCGGAGCAGTCATTTCTCGTGTTCCTGATGTGGGCAGTCCATGGCTAGACGCTGGCATCATCGCCTATTCAACACTTGACTATCGACACAATAGAGACTACTGGGCAAAATGGTTTCCAGCGGATCTAATCTGCGAATCCTTACCAGGCCAGTTTCGAAACTGGTTCTACTCCATGCTAGTTATGAGCACAATACTGGAGCGTCGTCCGCCTTTTCGCACTTGCTTTGGTCACGGCCAGGTGCAGGACGAAAAGGGACAGGAAATGCACAAGTCTTCAGGCAACATGATCGAGTTTGACGACGGTGCAGAAACTATAGGTGCAGACGTTATGCGGTGGATTTACTGTGGAAGCAGACCGGAAAAGAACCTACTTTTCGGCTATACACTAGCAGAGGAGGCAAAGCGGCGGTTCTTGATCCCGTTATGGAATGTTTACAGCTTCTTCGTAACATATGCCAACTTAGATAAGTGGACTCCAAAAGATGTCACAACCGAATACTCACTTTTAGATCGTTGGATACTGTCAAAGCTTCAGGTGCTTGTGCAAGATGTCACCGATTGCCTGGAAAAATACGATGCGTTTGGTGCAACTGCAAACTTGGAGCAATTTGTAAATGAACTCTCTAAATGGTATGTTCGCCGTTCACGTCGAAGATTCTGGAAGAGTGAAGCAGATGTAGATAAGAAAACTGGCTACACCACGTTGTACACTTGTTTGACTACAATTGTCAAGCTTCTAGCACCGTTCCTTCCTTTTCTCGCGGAAGAGATGTATCAGAATCTAGTATGCAGTGTAAGATCCAAAGCTCCTGAAAGCGTACACCATAACGATTGGCTACTAGCCGACACATCCCTTATTGACGAAAAATTAATGGCGAATATGGATCTAGCTATTAAGGTCTGCAGTTTAGGCCGTTCCGCACGTAACAAAGCAGGAATAAAGCTGCGGCAGCCCTTGAAAGAAGTGAAGGTTGTGGCAGAAAAGGCATTGCTGAAGCAACTGCAAGGTTTCAAAGATCTAGTTAAAGATG
>SOJA01000059.1 GCA_004376975.1 Candidatus Bathyarchaeota archaeon | reverse complement strand
AACGTCAATCGCTGTTGCACTAGTCTACTTCATCGTCCTTATTGGAATCTCTTGGTATGTTTTCAGACACGCTCAAGTAACAGAATAAACAGAGTTAGACCGTTCAACCTCCCAACTAGTCCAGCGCACGTGCTGAAGTACCTTCATTGTCTTCATGTTGCGCAGCTATATGAAGCTGATAGATGAAGTAACGTTGAGCTTAAGATTGCATGACGTGTGGATTGCAGCAAATAGTAGCAGTGATTTTCCTAGCACGAGTGTGTGGTAGTTTATTTGTTTTCAAGTTTTGCTTCGGTGATGAGGTAATGACCGCTTTGGTTTTCCCATGTTTTTTCCGCTTTGACGATTTCTATTCTCTTCTTGAAGAATGGAGCATTAAGCACTAGAGTTTCATATTCTCCTCCTTCGCCTACAAGTGAGACGTGATATTTTCTGTTCAGTTCTATTAGGGCTTTGACAGTTTTTTCGTTGATTTTCCTTCCAAGCCATTCCTTGCCAAAACCGTACGCGGAGACGCCTGTTATTATCACGTCAAATCTGAGATCTAGTATTTCCTTTAAGATGTCTGACTCGTTTTCGTGCCAGAGCGGCGTTATGGACTTCAATCCCAACTGTCTACAGACTTTTTCTATCCTTGTTTTCTGATAGGTTGAAGCTATTGCTCCGGATACTATGCCTTCAACATCAAGCTTTTCAACTAAGCGTTTAAGATCTTCAACTTCCTTTTCCTTGATTCCTGAAGTTTCAGCCTTCACAAGCGGTAGATCAACAGCCTCTGCAAATAAATCAATCAAATGTATGTTCGGATAATGGAACATCCAACTTTCTTGTCTAAGCGGAATCATGCAGGCTAGATACTTCACATCGTATCGTCCATTTAGGATTCGGTGAAGTGCTAAGGCGGAATCCTTTCCCCCGCTGGCTAGAACTGCAACGCGCATGATCCCTACACTTATCATTCTATAAGTTTTGATCGAGCCTCCTTGAATAAGGCTTCCCTAATCATTTGCCACTGCTGGAAATTCTCCAGAGTTTCTGGATAGTTCCTATAATGGGCCTTGACTTTGCCCATTAGGTTCACAGTGAGCCTAAGCTCGTTCAGGAATCGTATTTTTTTCAATCCTCTGAAAACACGTTTCGCCATTTCAGTTACCTTCAGATGGAATTCTTCTCCTAAGGCAACCTTTAGAAGGTCATCTTCGGTCATCAGTTTATGCTTCATTCCATAGTTCAAATCTTCATCTCGAGACATCAGGAGAAACAGACGTAAAATATCCAGCCCAGCCTGTTTTGTCCCATAAATCTTCATATATTTGCGGTTATACGGCCACAAGGATTTCCGGCTGACATCTCCTTTTTCTAAAGCCTCAACTACGGTTTTCCCAGCAAGTTGCCCACTTATCATTGAGGGGCCTATTCCTCCGCCGTGAATTGGATTAACTAGACATGCAGCGTCGCCGAGGATTGCAACTCCATTTCCAACCATGTTATCCAACGGTCTACGTGCTGGATCGAACCACGCTCCCCCCTTCAGCAACAGCGAGCCTTCAAAAAGCGGTTTTGTCAAAATGTGCTTGTAAAACTGTTTCTTAGGATTTGGAAACTTCCCGCTCATGCAAACTCCCAAACCAACGTTAACTTTTGCTCCGCCCTTATTGAAAATCCATGTGTAGCCTCCAGGAGTTATCTTCTGATTTAAGTAGATCTCGCAGTACTCGTTTTTTCCAGTTTCCTCTTTAAGTTGCCTAATCTCCCGGTAACAAGCTTCAACATCCTCATTTGCAACTTCGCTTTCTACTCCCATGTTCTTAGGAAGCTTTCGCCGGATCACTGCTAGAAATCCGCTGGCGTCCAGAACAGCTTTGCTTTTTAGCTTGATGTTTTCACCGGTTTTCATGTCTTTAACTGAAACTCCTGTTACAAAGTTTTTCTCTATGATTGGCTCTAAACACTGGGTTAAATCAAAGAGAACTACGTTTTTGCTGAGGGCTTTTCTGAGCAGCCACTGCCCGAAAAGACGCCTATTCAACATGTAACCAACATAATCTTCATATGCAATTGTAAAAACAGTTTCCGTATCAGGTGAATAAACTTTGACGCCTTCAATTCTCTTTTCCAGTTCACCACCTTGAGGCTTTTCTAAGCCTAACGTCTTCAGATGATGCTCTCCTAAGGCGTCCCCACAGACTTTTTCTCCTATTTCCTCTCTTCTCTTTCTTTCAATCATGCAAACTTTCAAGCCTGCTTCAGCTGTTGTTTTTGCGGCTAAACAGCCTGCCGTTCCTGCACCAACCACTATTACGTCAAATTTCTCCAAGAGACATACTTCCGTGAAATTATCAAGTGCTAATTCTCTTCTATGGGTTCATAACTTTTACTTAAATCCTAGTGTTAACAGGTTGTTTTAGGTCAGAGTTGTTTTAATATAAAGTCATGAAGCTGTAATATAGATTAGACGCTTGAATGGAGATGTCTCCCGCATGTCTTCCCTTTTTTCTTTGCCCCTGCTAGATTAGTTCATGGACTTCAGTCACAATCAAGCTGATAATCATATTTCCTGTTGAACTCACTTAGGCCTTGAAGATTGTTTATTCCTTTCTCGAGTTCACCTCGGCTCTTTGCTGAAACTTTTCTGCGGTTGTCTATCTTAAAGTCAATGTTTGCTATGCCATTTCTTAGATATACATCAACCTTAGACGTGAGTGGTTGATGTCTCAAATCCTTCAGATAGGCTGCATGGACAATTAGAGGAACAGCATGTTCACGTTTTACGTTGGAGAAAATTCGCTTTTCAACATTCCGTAGTGAAGTAAACCATATCGTTTACCATTTTCTACTCCGCATTCACGTAGATGCGCTTCTTTGCGAAAGCCAAGTCGTTCTGCCAATATGTAACTTCTGGAGTTATTATCGCGTGTGATGACAACCACTTTGTGCGCATCTAGATCATTGAAAAGAAAAGCCAATGAACGACGAGCGGCCTCAGTTGCGATTCCTCTTCCTTGATAGCCTTTGTCCAAAAACCATCCAATCTCAAATGATGGAACATCCCATCTCTTGGGCTCTATCCATATTTCCCCGATGTATTTGTTCTCGTTCTTCAACCAGATGCCCATAACAAACCTATCACAGGCGTTCCATTCAGCTGCATGTTTACGGATTTTTATCTCCGCATCCTCATCAGTGTTAATAGACGAAACCTTTTCCACGTTTTTTCTAAGGAAATCCCGGTTGTCGTTTCTCTCAAGTAGTAGGTAAAGACCCTGTCCATCGCCTTTTGCGTATTTTCTGACAACCAGCCTCTCAGTTTCCAGCTGTGTAGGAATATCGAGTAGTAGCTTATGCAATTCTTCATGTCCTCAACTATCGAAGGATATCTGCCCTAGGCTATATTCTTTCTGATATGTTCGGAAATGTTGGAATACTGTATTATGCAGGAAGATTTTTAGGGCTGTTAGGAGCCCGGGATGGGAATTGAACCCTCCCCACAAGGGAGATATCACCCAATCTCCCTCTTTTCTCAATAGCCTTCTACTAAGTGACTAATCTCATTTTCTCTCAGCAATGTAATCAATGTATGCTTGAACTGATCGTTTACCATCTGTTTTCTTGTCTATGATTCTCTTCTCTTTGTGAATTATCTCGAAATTATTGAAGTATTTGTCAGCCTCATCATCTTCATGTTTGGAGAACCTTGGATTCCCGAGAAAAGGTTTGCAGAAGGGTCCTTTGTCAGGTTCATCAACGGATAC
>SOJA01000142.1 GCA_004376975.1 Candidatus Bathyarchaeota archaeon | reverse complement strand
GCTTTCAACAGATTATTTCTCAGCTTTTGGAACGGACTTTACGACCCCGAAGCCGATTGTTCTGTTTACGCCGATATTGGCAATCTCAGCAAATGCATGTATACAGATAAATCCACACCAGCCCACGTAAGATACTTACATCTTTCCTTCAGACGTCAACTTATTTCCACATTCTTCCATACATCTCAAACTTTATTAGTGCCTCCAATCATCTACTTTACTTGAGTACAGTATGCTCAAGCTGGACACGCTATCAAAAGAGGGAACCGTGGCTATTCTACGTCGACTCTCTACGGCTGAAGCTAGATTTAAGGAATTGAACAAAGTTGTTCCCAACACGAGAACATTGACTAAGAGGTTGAAAGAGTTACAGACGGAAGGTCTAATCCGAAAAGTCGAAGCACGCTATACAATCACGAATGAAGGCTTTGACATCATATTCAAAATTTCTGAGCTAGAAGAGAAAGCAAAGCTTAAGTGGATATACGACGGCGAACTCAGCAAGATAAGGTTTAGATGGATGAAAATCTCGTTGAGGCGTCTCGTTGAAGCCTTTCTCAAAGAGTTTGATGATGAACTGATCTCCATCATTCTTTATGGTTCTGCAACAAGAGACACCTTTCAACTAGGCAGAAGCGACATAGATCTGCTATACATCCTTGAAGACGGCACAACAAACATCTGGCAACGTGAAGAAAACATATTCAAAAACTTTCAATCCACATGGGAATACAAAGCCTGTGACCATCTGCTAAAAACACAAGGATTCTACGGGTACCCCGAAGTAACCACATTATCACTACACAAAAGCCACGCCAAAATCTTTCAACCTATCTATCTGGACATGCTTCCCCACAGAGCAGTTCTCTACGACAAACAAGAGTTCTTCCACAAGTTAATGAAAAAGCTTCAAGAGGCGCTTAAGACTCTAGGAACCATCCGGATTGAACATGCAGACGGAACATACTGCTGGTTTCTGAAGCCGAACATGACCCCTGGCGAATCAATAGAAATAAGCTTGGGATAGTCCAATGGCCATCAACAGAGATAGAGCTGAAAAGGCAATCAAAAGTGCCGAACGCGAATTTAGAAACGCAGTCACAAGCTTAAAGGATGAAGACTACGCCGGAGCATTAAAATACTTTCAAGAATGCACGGAATATGCGGTAAAAGCGGTTTTACTAGCCTATGGAATGGATTACCCTAAGATCCACGCTGTAGGGCGGTTTCTACATGAAATAAGGGAGAAGTATCCTAAATGGTTCCTCAAGCAAATCCAAGCCATAGTTGACGTCACAGACAGCTTGGCAAGAGGGAGACCGAAATTTCGATATCCCTACGAGTATCCAACAGAACAATTTGAAACAACGGTAGGGGAGATTCATCCTAAGGTTAAGAAAGTATTAGAAAGCTGTCGCAAGCTCGTTAAAACCCTCTCTAACTAACGTAGCAACGTAGTTCTAGAAAGAAGAGTTTCAGTGGTTCTTCTGAAAGTCTAAAAAACTGAACTCAGATCATCATTACAGCCTGAGAGCTACATGTACTTTTCACATGAGTTTTCATGTGGGTTTGTCTCCAGCTGGGCTATGCGTTTTCCGGACAAGATACGTGAAGAACAGTGACCGTGACTGCCAAAAAGATATTAAAGGTATATAGAGGGCTAGCCTCGGAGAGAGCAAAGGGTTATTATAAATGCATAGTGAACGTTGGAAACCATTTTGAAAAATAGACAGTGGCTCTTGCATTCATCGCTTCAATTCCTTACGGTTTGTTCAAAATAGCGATTAGTTTTTCAAATTTGTACTTAATAAAGTTTCTATACTTGGTAAAGTTTAATAACTCCAATTCACATATGATATTTGCCATGAAAGAGAAAACGCTGGAGTTATTCGCTTTCACACCTGAAGGTAAAATTGTTCATGCTTTGTCAAGCGGCGAGAAGTCGTTCTCAGAATTGGTTAAAGCCACAGCTCTTAGTGAAAGATGGCTTTCAATAAAGCTGAAAAGGCTCCTTAGACTTGGCGTGGTAAAGCTTGACAGAAATGTTTATCAAGTTGACCATGAGAAATTGCACACTCTTCTTATTCCCTCTTTGAAAGACGATGCTTGGATGGCAGCTTATGAAATCGTGGAAAGGCACCCGGAAGTTTTGAGTATTTTGCTTTACGGGAGTATAGCAAAGGGAAATACACATGAAGAAAGTGACATAGATCTTCTAGTTATCTCCGAAAGTCCATTGGGCCTCACTAGCGATGAATATGAAATCTCCATAAAACGCGGAGTAGCCTTCGAGATAACATCAATGACCCTTAAAGAGTTCCTCGCCATGCTACACTTTAAATCCTCGTTACTTTTCGGAATCTTAGAAGGATATGAAGTGCTCTTTGACCGCGCCGGCATCACAACACTATTGAAGGTATCAAAGAGGGAAATCTGCAAGAATTGGCTCTATAAAAAAGATGAAGAATTATGGCTGAAACTGAAGAAATAAAAGCCTTTGTTAAGAACGCAAAGGAACAGTTAATCGATGCAAAGATCAGTTTACGCGAAAAAAGATATCACTTATCGTTTCTGTGCAGTGCACTAAGCGCTGAAAACGTAACCTCCGCACTCATCATTACGCTCGGAAGAAGAGCGAGTAAAAGACACAACAATTGGATGATTCTTGGAAGTCTAGCATCAGATGTAAATGAGGAAATGAAAACAACTATCCAAGAAATCTCTATAAAACTCCACGAAATTGAACCACATATTCCAAAACTTTTACGATACCCTTTCCGCTACAGGGAGAGATGGCTAATACCTCCAGAATATTACACCAACGAAATGGCTGAGGAAGCTTTAGGAAAGGCAAAACACATCCTAAAACTTACCTCAACATGTTTGAAAAAGTTGAAAATTGCCATATAAAACGCTCACGCCATGCATCTCCTAGGCAAGCTCAAAGCTTCTCACTACTGTTTTCTTACGAAGACAGAAATATTCGGGCCTGTCATACACCTCTATGAAGTGCTTTATGGCCTTCGCACTCTCCTCTTCAGAGCATTCCCACTTGCTAGTCATCACCCAATACGCCCTAATTGAAAGAATATCCATAACTAGTTTGGACTAGAATCCCAGAGGAGATGTCACCCGCACAACCCCCCATTTTTCGCCTAAATAGAATCTTATTTCATCAATCTTTTATGCGTCTTCGAATGATTGGCTTAGCAAAAGGAGAAATAAGAAGGGAGGTGACAACAAACTATGAACGTGAAACCTAGAGTTCTCAGATTGTCATCTGTAATATCATATATGATTAAATAACGCACTTTTCTCACCTTGATGTCAAATCATTAGCTCTTCGAGTATAGAGAAGGTGTTTTCCTTGTATGCTCTCCTCTTAAGAGCTTTCATGTTGACTTTGGTATACCTTAATATCGATTTTATGTCATCCTTATCCTTAAGAGCTCTTTTCTTTGAAGCTGTTATTTTTGTCATTCGGAGCTTCGAGAGAATTAATCCTTCGGGAGTTTGGTAAAAAGTCGGCAGATCTAAGATTGTCCCAACTCTCTTCTCAAGTTCTTTGTCTGACAGTATAACGTCAAGAGTGAAAGGTGTTCTCTTGTCCTCAAAGGTTATGATTCTATAGCTAGATTCAAATACCTTCTCAATTCTCTGCTCGTTAACCTCCATGCCAACCTCCCTTAATAGCGCGGCAAGAGTTTGCACGTATTCCCGAGTAACCTTAACTACGATGTCTATGTCCATGGTGGTTCGAGGTGAACCGTAATAGCTTACGGCTAAAG
>SOJA01000156.1 GCA_004376975.1 Candidatus Bathyarchaeota archaeon | reverse complement strand
GCGGAAATAGGCACGATGACTTCGCAATGATTTTTTTTCGAAAGTTTTTTTGCAGTCCACAGAGCCAGCGTATTAGCTTCTGTTCCCCCTGTGACTATATGGCCGAATGCCCTTGAGTTTGAAAGCATGGTTCCAAGCATGGATATTGTTTCCTTTTCCAGGTTGACTGTTGCTGGAAAAAGTCCTGAATCACCTAGGTTTTTATCTAGAAAGCGAGTGTACACTTTCTTGGCTAGAGGATGTGGAGAAGTGCACATAGACCCGATGATTCTCCCTGAACTATAAGTGAAGTCGTTACTCAGTCTTGACTCAAGTTCCTTCAGAACTAAACTCTGAGGCATTCCTTCATCTTGCAATTTCATAATCACCCTTAAGTCTAATGATACGTGTGCTCATTGTCTGGATACTTGTCAGCGAAAACGTCTTCTCTAAACCTTGCCACTGCATCCTTTATCACATCGTTTAGATGGGCATATTGCTTTACGTATTTTGGTTTGAAGCTTTTGTCCAGTCCTAACATGTCATTTATCACCAGAACTTGTCCATCGCAATATTTTCCAGCTCCTATGCCAATTGTTGGAGCCTTCACAACTTCCGTTATTCTCTTCGCTAAGCTTTCAGGTATACACTCTAAAACCATGGAAAACACGCCTAACTTGTCCAGATCCAAGGCGTCTCGGAAAATTTCCTCAGCGTCTTCAGGCTTTTTTCCTTTCACATGGTATGTTTCAGCCATTTGAGGAAGCATTCCAACATGACCCATAACCGGAATCTCAGCATCTATTAAAGACTTGATGATTTCCGGTCTATCTCCTTCAATCTTAACTCCGTGAGCTCCAGCCTCTAAAAACTGCTTGGCGTTTCTCAAGCCATCTTCCACGGTGCTACAGCTGTTTATCGGCATATCTCCTATAATAGGCGTGTCTCTGACTCCTCTTGCCACAGCTTTTATATGATAAATCATATCCTTCATTGTTACGCTTTTGGTGTTGGTGTATCCTTGCACAACCATTCCTAAACTGTCGCCAACAAGGATCAAATCGATGTTAGTCGTGTCAAGTATTTTTGCTATTTGATAGTCGTAAGCCGTTAGCATTATGATTTTTTCTTTGGTCTTTTTTAGCTTAATTTTTTCTTGAAATTCCATTTTTCTCCTCCCTGAATTTTGTTAAGCATACGAATGTCTCGTTCATCGGGGTTGAGATGTGATGTTTTCTGCCAAGATCAACTACTTTTCCATTTAGAAAATCGATTTCAGTTTTTTTTCCTTTCATTATGTCTTGGTACATGGAAGAGAAATTTGTGTACTTGGAGATTTTCTTGTCGATCTTTTCCTCCAGATTATCATGAAAGGTTATTCCCTCAGCTTTTCCAACTTCGATGCATTCACTGACAATTTTGTGTCGAACAGTTTTCAACGAATCCGCAGCAACTTCACAATTTCTAATTTGAAAAAGCATTGATAACGGGTTTACCACGCAGTTTATAACTAGCTTGCACCAAACCTCATTGCTAATGTTGTTGGAAAGCCTTGTCTCTAACATACATTCATTGAAAACCTCAGCGATTTTTTCTGAAGCTTCATTCTGCTCGATGACGGTTTCTCCGCTCCAAACTTTTATTTTTCCAGGCTGAAAGAATTCAGCTGCCATCGTTGTTACACCCCTTAGAATTTCGGCTTTGTCGCCAGCTGCTTGCTTAACGATTTGTTCGTTTCCAAGACCATTCTGTAAGATCAGGATAATCGTATCCTTCTTGAGGAGTGTTCTTATTTCTTTGATGGCTTTTGCCGAGTCGTATGCCTTTGTGGTTAGAATGATCAGTGTTTTTTCAGGTACCTCACGGATTTCAGTATCAGCTTTCACCTCAAAAGTTTTGTTTATATTTCCTGAAATTGATAAGCCACTTGCATTCACAGCGTCCACATGGGCTTTATTTCCAATTAACGTTACGTCATTCTTGTTGGAAAGGGAGGCTCCATAGACGCTGCCGATAGCACCAGCACCCAGAACAAAAATTTTGTTAAAAATCATGTTTTCCATCTTCCAAGGTGAGGTATTCACCTCTTTCAGCAAGTTCTGAAAGTCTTTTTCTAATCAGAGCTGTGGATTCAGCTAGGTTTTTCTTGTTGTTGAATTTAAGCAGAATTTCATGGCGTTTCTCCATATCTTGCTTCAGTTTTCCTGATACTTCCACAAGTTTCGGTATTGCTCTCACAACATTGTCGACTATTGTGATTGTTGCTTGCTGTGCTGTCCGTGAAAGAGGGTTCAGGTCGATTGCTATCACTTTTTTGCCCATTTTTATGAGGGCTTCGGTTCTATCTCCATCTTCCAACGGCACCAAAACTACGTCAGCCATAAGTATTCCTTGAGGATCCACACATCTTCTGTCGCTTCCTAATTCAGGAATCCTTGCAGAAGCATCTTCACCTACCCCTAAAACCTCATGTGCACCAGCCTTTTCCAGCAACCCCTTGATCGCCAGCTCCCTTTCAAGCGATCTATAAAACAGGTTTACCTCATTTTTGCCGTTCGTGACCTGAGCCAGCTTCACTATTCCATCAGCTACTAAAGCAGCTGTGTTCCCATTAACGGAGATAACTGCTTTTTTAGCTGTCAAAAGTGCAGATGCAGCTGCTTTTATAGCTTTTAAGGCTGGTTCAGTTGTTTTTTCGCCTATTAGATAGTCAAAGGCTTCGCCTCTACCGTGTGCTATGAGGCCAGCAGTTGCAACTACTCCTTCATTAAAATGCTCAATTAGTTTTTCTCGTACTCGAAGGGATTCCGCTCTGGGATGTCCAGCTGATATCTTAATGTTTGTCATCTTAGTAATCGAGCTCCTTCAAAGTCGATTTCGCTAACAATGATCTTGCCGTCTGAACAGAACTTGCGGAAGATTTTGAGAAGCTCTTCAAGGGACTCTCGTTTGATTAAAGCGAATACAGAGTCTCCGAACATTGGCATACTGCAAATGAAGTTGGTATTATCCGCCTTGTTTAAGGCTCTTCTCGCTTTTTCAGTTATTAGTCCTACCTTCTCAGCAAATTGCCGGGAAAGCTTCATGAAGTTAGTGATGCTTGGCTCTTCAATAAGTTTATCTACGAGTTTTTCGCCAAAATCGTTTATACATTTACAAGTCTTCCTATCTGCTAGGACTTTTTTTGTGGGTAGCGATCCAAAAGCTAGACAAGCCATTACATAGTTTTTTGGAGTTGGTACGTGTATTATTTCTCCAATTCCTGGTGCTCCTGGCTTAACTCTTATCTCTACACCTCCGAAGGTCTCAGCAATTACTGTGCCAAGTCCCGTTTTACATTCAACTTCAGCAGTGTGCGCTAATTGGGCAGACTCTATTTTAGACATGTTTAAACCGAAGAAATCGTCTAGTGCTAAAGCTAGACTTAATGCTGCAGCTCCACTGGTGCCGAATCCAGCTCCTATTGGAACTTCAACATGGTGTTCAACAGTGATCTCGAAGTTCTCCATTTCTTTGAAACGGGAAAGAAACAGGTGTACAACATGTTTAGAGACATCTGCAGGATAGGAAGCAAAATTGTTGATTTTCACTTGTAGGGAGCATTGCCTGCATTTTCTAGCATTTATGATGGTTTCGACTCCTCGGTTTAGTGAAACGCCTGCTCCCCTAGAACCAGCAAGCAGAGGGTTTGATGGTTGATCGAATATTTGGAAGAAGCCAGTAATATGGCAGGGTGAGAATGCTCTAGCCTGTTTCATGATTGATACCTTGAATGAGAAGGTTCGAGAGAGAAGCCTTAGATAAGAATTCTGTATGGATTATCTA
>SOJA01000079.1 GCA_004376975.1 Candidatus Bathyarchaeota archaeon | reverse complement strand
TTTTAGGGTTTTATAAGCTTCGGTAGAGTTCGGGGTTTGCGAAAAGTTTAAATTGGACTTTGCTGAAATTACGAGTGCTCGTAAATTTAAAGTGAGAGTCAACTATGGACATAGAAGTTTCGCATGAGGCGGAGGAATATCTTGAGGCTATTTATAGACTTCAAAAAAGAAGAGGCGTTGCCAAAACAACTGAATTGGCAAACGACTTAAACATTGTACCTGGGTCTGTAACAAACAGCATACAATATTTGAAGAAGCATGGCTTGGTTAAGCATGAGCCCTACAGAGGGGTTAGACTAACAGCCAAAGGCGAAAAAATGGCTCTAAAAGTCATTAGAAGGCATAGGCTTGCTGAGAGATTGCTTACAGACATTCTGGATGCTGAGTGGAGCACTGTTCACGAGAATGCATGCAAACTTGAGCATGTACTGACTGAAGAAGTAACAAGGCTTTTGGAGAAAAAACTTGGATATCCAAAATTTTGTCCACATGGAAACCCTATACCATCAGAAAATGGTAGAATAGAAGAAGAGAAATGTTACCCTCTGACAGAAGCCAGCGTAAGAAAACCATGTACGTTGTCAGGGATAGTTGACGAAAAACGGGAAAAACTGCTGATTTTAGCCAGCAAGGGGATAAAACCAGGCGTCGCAATTCGCGTAATTGAGATAAAGCCTTCTGGCATAGTTTTAGATGTTGCTGGAAAAAAGTGCACTTTGGACTACGATGTTGCTTCCAGCATTTTGGTTAAAAATGGGGTGAATGAAGATAATGCGAGGCAGAAAAAGACGGCGGTATGAAAAAAAGAATCCCCGTAACATGGAAAACGTGGTTTCCCTGACGAGCTTACATGATGGGGATACAAGCGTAGTAGCCTATACTGTTGGAGGTTTCGGACTTGTTAGGAGACTTGCTGAAATGGGACTAACTCCTGGCGTCAGGATTAAGATTCTTCGAAAGGGACTTCTTCGAGGTCCATTCGAGATTCAAGTCAGAGGAGTTTCGCTTGCTCTTGGTTATGGTGTGGCCTCCAGAGTTTTTGTTAGACCGCTGAGGGAGTAGTCCGATGGCTGAGCATCAGTTGGAGATAGCGCTGGCTGGGAATGCAAATGTTGGAAAAAGCGTAATTTTCAACCAGCTTACAGGCTTAAACCAGATTGTTGGTAACTGGCCTGGAAAAACTGTTGAAAGGGCTGAAGGTACACTTTTTTTTGAAGGTTACAAGATTCGAATAATTGATCTGCCAGGAATATATTCACTTTCAACGTTTTCCATGGAGGAAATTGTTTCGAGGGATTATATTGCTATCGAAAAACCTGACGTTATAATTAACGTTGTAGATGCTTCGGCGCTGGAACGTAACCTGTACTTTACGCTTCAGCTTTTGGAGCTTGAAGCGCCAATCATAGTGGATTTGAATCAGGTTGATTTTGCAGCAAAGAAGGGGATAAGGATTGATGTTGAGAAGCTTTCGGAAGCCTTAGGAGTGCCTGTTGTTCCAACCGTTGCGATTACTGGAAGCGGAATAAGCGAGATGCTTTCAACGGTTATAGCTGCTTCAAGTGGAGACAAAGCTGAGCCGTTGAAAGTTGAGTATGGCAAGGAAATTGAGAAAAGAGTGAAAGCCCTTGAAAAACTCGTTAGTAATAGGCTTCCTCAGCTTTGCGCAGTTTACAACGGAAGATGGATCGCAGTGAAACTCTTGGAAAGAGATGTAGATGTGTCTGGAAAACTGAAAAATTATGAAAATGGAAAAGAAGTTCTAAACCATGCTGAAAAGTTGGCAGCTGAACTTGAAAAGATACATGGTGAACTTTCACCTGTTATTATGGCTTCAGAAAGGTATGGACTTACTAACAAGATAGCCCGAGAGGTTACGGTTGTTGAGGCTTCTCCTAGAATAAGTTTGGAGCAAAAACTGGATGCTGTAACCACGCATAAAGTTTTTGGATATCCGATTTTGATAGCAGTTGTGGCTTCTATGTTCGGGCTGATTTTTGTTGGAGGAACCTTCCTGTCGTCTGGTTTGGAATTTCTGTTTGAAAACTTGCTTTTCTATGTTGAAGAAGTGCTTTCGTTATTCTTACCTGAAATAGTTGTTGAGTTAGTCAACAAAGGAGTTCTAGCTGGTGTGGTTGCGGGGATAACAATAGCTTTGCCCTATATTGTCCCTTTCTACATAATTCTTGCCTTACTTGAAGACAGCGGTTACCTGCCTCGTGCAGCATTTCTTATGGACAACTTGATGCATAAAATAGGGTTACATGGCAAAGCATTCATTCCGCTAATGTTAGGTTATGGATGCAGCGTCCCAGCCTGCATCGGCTGTAGGATAATGGAAACTGAACGTGAACGCTTTCTAGCAGGTTTTGTGACGGTGTTGATTCCATGCGCTGCAAGAACCGTTATCATTTTGGGTTTAGTTGGCAGGTATATTGGTTTGCATGCTGCTTTTGCGCTATATGCTTTTGACTTGGTTCTAGTCTTCATATTGGGCAGAATCGCTTTCAAGGTTCTTCCAGGAGAACCTGTTGGCTTGATCATGGAAATGCCGGCCTACAAGAAGCCAGCCGTCAAAAATATACTGATGAAAACGTGGAGTCGAACAAAAGATTTCATTTACATAGCACTTCCAATAATCGTAGCTGGAAGCGTGATCATTGAAGCCTTAGCCCTATCAGGATTTATGAATTATGTAGTTGAAGCTACAAGCCCCCTCATGAGCGGCTGGCTGGGACTTCCACCAGAAACAGGAATTCCACTAGTCTTCGGAATCCTACGTAAAGAATTAACGCTTATTCTACTCTCAGAACTTATCGCTCTAGAATCCTTAACTGCTGTTCAGATGATTGTCTTTTCACTTGTCACCATGATTTATATTCCTTGCATAGCTACTATTGCCGCGTGCGTAAGAGAATTTGGATGGAGAAAAGCCCTAGCAATAACGGTTACCGACATAGTTCTAGCCCTTTTCATAGGTGGATTAGCCTACAGACTATTACCCCTAGTCATGACACCCTAACGTGGAAGACGTCACAATTGAAGGATTTATCCAGATTCGAGGAAGTGCTTGCTCTTCAGAAAACGTAAATAAGCTTCCAAAAACACAGTGAAATACGTCGTAACAAAAGCAGACAAGTTACACAGGAAGTGGCTGAAATGGAATGTATACATTATTCCCTTTCGTATGCGTAAATTCGGTTCGGACTACTGGAACGAAGATTTTAAGATTTTGTCCACTCGTTTTTCAGCAGTGAAAAACAGACTTCATCTCGGAATTGCCCGTTGAAGTAGCTGTTTTCTCGTAGAACTCCCTCCTTCTTGAATCCTAGCCTGCGAACAACCTTCATAGATCGGATATTCTTCGAATCAATAATTGCTTGGATTCTGTTCAGTCCCATCCTGTCAAAACCATAGTCTAATACAGCGTGCAACGCTTCTGTCATAATGCCTTGTCCCCAGTGTGCAGGGTTTAGATCGTATCCGATTTCAGCTCGATACGCAGTTTTATTCCAAGCGTAGAAGCCGCAGGTTCCTATAAGCTCACCTTCAGCTTTTCTAACGATTGCCCAGCGAATACCTCTATTTTCTTTGAAAGGCTTTATGCAGTAAAGTTCAAGTTCCTTTCTAGCTGCCTCAATGCTTTTAGGTCCTGGAAAGCAAGAACCTTCTACGATTTTGTCGTTGTTGAAATGTCGGAAATAAAACTTTAGATCATCGATCGTCATTTCTCGCAGGAACAGCCTATCCGTTTCCAGTTGGGGAAATTCTTCAATGTCTTCCATCTCAACCATTCCTTCGCAAACCTTCG
>SOJA01000084.1 GCA_004376975.1 Candidatus Bathyarchaeota archaeon | reverse complement strand
ACAACATAGTCTTAAAACTTTGAACCACTAAAAACAACATTGTTTGTAATGCATGCATTCATATTCATATCCGGCTTCGACCAACTCCATCCTTTGATGGATTGCTTAAACGCGCTCTACTTCCACCAATGAGACAGACGTCTGAACACTCCATGCACCATAACGCAGAGTATTTTGAAACCTCCATTAGGTTGTTTTCGCAATAGCTAAGGCAAGCCTCTTTATCATATTTCCCAGTGTCAAATGCGTGTGCGGGACAAGCGTCAACACATGCGTTGCATTCGCCGCAGTAGCTATGGCTTTCAATAATCGGGTCAGGTTTCAGTGATGCACTGGTATTAATGGCGCGTAGGCGTATTCGCGGACCGTATTCCTTTGTAATAAGGAGATTGTTTCTGCCAATAACGCCTAAACCTGCGAGAGCCCCTGCCTCTTTTAGATAGAGCCCAGGTTCATAAGGTGCCGGTTCGGCCCAATACCCTTTTCGTTCAAGCAAGAGTGAAAGACGTAGTGATACACCACGCAGAATTTCATCTTCGAATGCACGATCTGGTTTACCTTGATTCTTCCAAGAAGGGGTGTGAAGCCACAGATCCAAAATGGGATCTTCCATCCATATCGCTAAAACAATGATCGTCTTAGTTCCTTCTGGAGGACGGTTTTCCTCTGGGTATCGATTGAATCTTTCAAAGTTCGCAAACCCGACGAGGTCAGCACCCCACTTGATGGATTTTTCTTCAATGAGGCGCTTGAGTTGATCTAGCATCCTAACTGAACTATTTCCGTGAGACAACTCAACACTTCCCCCATCGGGATTTATCCACCATTCAGACACCAAGCTTCATTCATATATACGTGACGTGCGCATGCATGCACAGATTGATGTTGAATACCGATTCGTGCTTCATAACTTTAATAAGTTTTTGACCAGCAGTCAGACACAAGCGCATGTCGCGAAATGTGTGCTTCCCTTCTTCAAGAGAGGGGCCACACATACCCTTCCAGGGTAATGACAAAACATGCATGCATGAATGCGGCTTCGGCTACGCATGTAGAGAAACTGCTCAAAAGTGAGAGGATTGGTGTAAGAAAACTGGAACTTGCTCACTTGAGATCACCAAGAAAGCAGCGTATTTTCCTGACTCCAATTCTTAAAGGTAGGCTTCTGTCATTCATTTTTTCCAAAATCCTTTATGGTTCAGTGTTTTGCCTAGATATACTAGGCTAAGCATGATTGGTACCTCCCAGAACAAGCCCATTGTTGTTCCTAGTGCAGCTTGTGAGCCTAATCCATAAAGGCTGATAGCGGTCGCAATTGCGATTTCAAAGTGGCTGGAAGAACCTATTATCACGGATATTATTGCTTCTTCGTATCTGAGACCCGCAAATTTAGTGACGAATAGGTTGAATCCGACAACTATGATGAAACCTAACAATAACGGGATAGAAACGAGTATCATTTCCTCGGGATGTTGTATTAGCACATTTCCATTCAACGAAAATAATACAACTAGTGTGGTCAAGAGAGCAAGTATCGCTATTTTCCCCACTGCTGGTCTATAGATGTTACGGAACCAATCCTCCCCCTTTCTACCAGTGATGTACTTCTTTGAGAAATAACCTAAAACCAATGGAATCCCGATAAAAACAAACACGGTTATGACAAGGGCTATCCTGTCAATCGGAATATTCTGGATACCAGTCAATAGAGAGACCACTGGGGCATACAGGAACAAGATTGTGATCGTGTTCAGGCTGGTATTGATGATGTTCTGTTCTTGGTTTCCCTCTGCGAGAACTCCCCACACCAAAACCATGGCTGTACACGGACTTGAGCCCAATAGTATTAGGGATACAATTAGTTGATTCTGTCC
This sequence comes from Candidatus Bathyarchaeota archaeon, assembly GCA_004376975.1. Next base: position 1,959 of record SOJA01000084.1, on the reverse strand, counting down.
AGCCAAGAAATAATAGGCCAGAAATGCAGTTACCAATGGAGCCAAAACCCAATTCGAAACAAGTGTAAGGATAATTGGCTTAGGATTGTGGAATAGTTTCTTCAATTCTTCCAACTGCACATTTAGGAGAGCTGGATACATCATTAAGAACAGGCATATACCGATAGGGATTGATATTCCTGCGATCTGCATGTTGTTGATCGTGATGCTGAGAACTGGGAAATATTGTGCTAGAAATAGTCCCAACAGTATGCATAGAACAACCCATGCTGCTAGATACTTTTCAAAGATACCAAGCTTACGGCTATCTTCAACCAAGCCTAGGTCCCTCCATCAGTTCAAGCGAGTGGAGTCACATATTTAAGTTCGTTAATCTGAGAAAACACTCAAAACATATTTAAATATTTTGGTATAGAGTTTAAATGAGGATGATGCTATGGTTCTCGAACAAAAACCAAAGATAAGCAAAAGACTTGAGCGTTTGGTAAGGTCTGGAATCTGTCCTGCTGAAGATGTCTCAAAATACGCTTCAGAGCTTAGACAACTCGTTCATGAAATAACAGATGAGAATACGGTGAAAACGCAAAGTCGATTGTTCAAAGCACTGGCTGACACAACAAGACTTAAAATTATGATGCTTCTAGGCATCCGCGAAATGTGCGTATGCGAGATTATGGTTGCATTAGATTTGACTCAGCCTACAGCCTCACACCATTTAGGGATACTAGAAGCAGTGGATCTGGTAGAGGACAAGCATGAAGGGAAATGGGTCTTTTATAGCTTAGGAGACAAGCGTTTTACGAATCTCATGAGAGTGTTCATGGAAAAATAGAGCGGTTAACAATTTTGAAACTTATCCAAAACCAGATTTCTAGTATCCCGTAGGTACAGGAGTACCCAGATATTTGATTGCAAGTGCAGAAAGTATAGCCATGAGGACCTAGCAAAATTCTATAGACAGGGCGAAACCAGCCTCTGCGTTTTGCATGCATGCAATGTTAATTTGCCAGAAAACCAAAGCGCACACGTAGGAGCTTCTACTCCATATCAAACTTCCTCGCGAGACTGTTCAGAAGGTTATATTATCTTGACTTGATTAAAAAGTCATGCATGCGTGCATCTTGGAGATGAAAAACTATGTGCAGCAAATATCGTGAAAAAAGGTTTCTTAAGCCAGAGGAAAAATCGAAAAACTTAAGGCATACAAGGAATGGTCAGACAACGAAAGCAAATGCGCTGAGGAAGCTATTTCGAAATTGAAGGAGACCAGTTAAACCTGGCCAAACTTTTTTGTTATGTAGTAAGTGATGCAGTATGAGCCGAAACGACCAAGTTTGGATTAAGCGAAACTATGAGAATTGTAGCGGATGTAGAAGATGCGAAATTGCCTGTGCGCTCTATCATGAAGGGAAAATTTGGCCTGAAGCTTCAAGAATAAGGGTCTTCATGCTTGTTCCAGGAGTTGAGATTCCACATTTATGCTTTCAATGCGATGATTACCCATGTGTTGAAGCATGCCCAACAGAGGCCCTATCCGTAAACAGTCAAACTAGGGCCGTAAACGTAGACGCTTCAAAGTGTACTGCATGCGGTCTATGCATAAAGGCTTGCCCGGGAAATGTTCCACACCTTCATCCAGAAGGAAACTACATTGTTATCTGTGACTTATGTGATGGAAAGCCAAAATGCGTCAAAGCATGCCAAGAAGGCCGATGGAACACTTTAATGCCAATTCCAAGAGAAAAAGAAGTCTCCTATAAGACCTTAGCCAAAACACCCAAAGAACTCACACATGAAGTTGCCAAGCAAATTCTTGGAGAAGAAACCGCAAAAGAGGTTATAGACTGATGAGAGGCTACGCCGGAAAATTCTTGGAAATAGACCTTTCCAACAGAAACATCAAAGAAACGAAGTTTCCAGACGAAGTTCTAAGAGATTATATCGGCGGAAGAGGCTTAG
>SOJA01000048.1 GCA_004376975.1 Candidatus Bathyarchaeota archaeon | reverse complement strand
CTCTCAATAACTTCTGGAGAATTCCCCAAAATCGGAACCAAACCGTTTAGCTCATGCAGAACATCAAAAAAGTCATCTAAACCAGAAGAAAGCAAACTTGCATCTACTTCATATTTTTCAAGCAAGGATTTCGTTATTTTTAAAAAAACTTCTGGTTTGAATTTTGATTCCATCTTTCCACAACTTTTTCCCCGTTTCTGCTCAATCACCGCTTCACACTCGGTGCAAACATGGCGAAGGTCTACATCACCGAAATAATCTGCTGCATAAATTTTGTGACCTGCTTCTTTTGCGGAATTAGCAATAGGAACTGTATCTATTCCAACTACCAAAAGGTTCTGGATTTCAGTTTTCGACAATTACTTTTGCCTTGCTCGATTGAAATCGCTAATTCGAATAAACGGACAAAGATAGATAAGTTTTAGGATAGCGAAGGCGGTGGCTGTTGTTTTTTCAGTTCGAGGTAATCTGTTAGTAGAAGAAGACCCTCTATGATAAGGAATAAGCCAACTATTAGGTTTAGCGATTCCTTCCACGCTATTACGACTATGCCGAAGATTAGACACAAAATGACAAGGATCGGTTTAGAAACTGTTACACCTATTTTCTTCAGTCCTTTTTCAGCAACTTCTGTCAAACTGTTAAACTCTCCTACAATATTTCACTATGTGGACAGTGCCTTTTGATATTTAAAACAATCGAAAACCTGCTGTTAGGCTAAGTTTTTCCTTCCAAGCGATTAGCGTGTTATTAGCACCGAGGATCATGTATAACGCAGTCAAGATTTGTTCGGAAACCGTTACACCTAGAGCGTGCATACTGAAACATGCTTTTTTTTTATTCTTTAACCATTACGATAGAACTCTTCATCTGGAGTTGGAGGAAGCATCAATTTGGTTTTAACTTTGAGTTTCCCGCTCTTCGAATGGGGTTTCCTAACCAAAGTATCGCTGTATTTTTCGATTTCCCTAGCTTCTTCAGCTAATTTAGCAGCTATCTGAGCTATTTCATGTGCGCAAGCGACAAGAGGAATGTACTTATTGCTTTCGCTCTCTCTAAAGCAGGCCTGGATATTAATCTCGGCGATTTTCTCAGTTAGTTCGTATGCAGCTAAGGCTTTGGCTTTTGCGTAGGGATTTTTAAAATCAGGTCGATCTCGAATGATGTTGACATCAATTATCAACTTAGGTAAGACTGGATTTAACCCCGTCTTAGTAGCGTGTATCAATTTGTCAATTTCTTGATGAATTATCCTGTAAACACCAACAATAGCAAGCACTTTAATTATGTTTGAATTAAATATTGCCATTTCTATGGGGTCCAGAAACTCTCTTCGCGCCCCAATAAGCGGGTCACCCATGATGATTATATACCCTAAACCTTGCTCTTCAAGTTCTTTCTTAATGCGCTTTGCTGGAGCATCCGAAATAACTACACTAGGTATACCCTTGTTTGATAACCTCTCTCTAACCTTTGCTGGCCCTGGTATCGACGGGTTAGGAGATATGAAAACTAAAAGATTTGGGCTAAATTCAAAGATCTTTGGTAAAGCATCTTCAACATCTCTAACACCCATCTTTGAACCTGTGGTCACGGTTCGGGTTTCAATATCTTTTCGATCAGCCAGTTCGTCTAGAAGAAGTTCAAACAAAGGTGATGACGCGATGTTACCGCACTTAAAAACTCCAATCTTAATTCTTTCATGGCTAATGTTTGACTTGGGGATAAACTTGCACCTCTTTATTTGTCAATGTTTGTTTTGACTTTTAAGAGCGCTCATCACTTATGTGGTTTTCGAATGTTTTCATGTTAATGGTTATTATGGGACTATATACATAGGACAATGGCTATTGTTGGACAGAGGTTGATGAGAATGACTTATGAAGACTCGGATAGTGATTTCAGACGCGCATTTCCACTATGGACTTGATTCCAAAAGTTTTAAACTTAAACGCAAGCTATCTTTCTCTCTATGAGTGATTAGCCATGAACTACAGCAAAGTAAGTTTCGAAGAAACTCTTGAAAAAAGTGTTGTCGGGTCTGGGAAATGTGTTGGTTGCGGTGCATGTGTGATTGTCTGCCCCTTTAACTGTTTGGAGTATATACAAGGAAAGCCGAGATTGATAGAAGAATGTAAAACCTGCGGCATATGCGCAGGAATCTGCCCTCAGTATGAATGGTCATGGCCTAAGGCTGAGAGTTTCATATTTGGTAGAGAAAGAAAAGTCACGGAAGAGTTTGGGGTGTATCGTCAACTGGCTGTTGCTAAAGCCGAAAGAAGTGAGGTTCTGAAGGCTTGTCAAGACGGAGGCATCGCTACCGCACTCTTGTTGTTCGCTTTGGAGGATGGACTCATTGATAGTGCTATTGTTTCGGGAGTCAGTCAAGAGAAGCCATTTTTTCCAGTTCCAAGACTGGCGGTAACCCCTGAGGAGATTTTAGAATGTGCCGGGACAAGATACTCCTACTCGCCTAACATCCTCGCCTTAACAGAGGGATTCAAACAGAAAAGAGTGAGCATAGCGTTTGTGGGTACACCATGCCAAATCCGTGCAATCAGGAAAATGCAAATGCTTGGCCTTAGGAAGTATATTGCTCCTATAAAATTTTTGATTGGACTTATGTGTTCAGAGAGCTTTACCTATGAAGGACTTATGGAAAGACATATTCAAAAGGCATTAGGCATCAACTTGAACAGCATAAAGAAAATGAATATTAAGGGAAAAATGTTTGTAACGACAAACTCTGGAGTCGAAAATATCTCTCTTGCAGAAGTGAAACAGTTCACCCGAAAAGGCTGTGAATTTTGCAATGATTTCAGCTCTGAGCTGGCAGACATTTCAATAGGAGGTCTAGGATTAGACGGATGGACATTCACAATAATCCGTACAAAAAAAGGCGAAGAACTATTCTCAAAGGCTGAAGAAGCGGGAATCATCAAAACCAGAGATGCAGATGAAGAAACATATGCTCTGAGGCTTTTGCGAAAACTTTCCAAAAAAAAGAAACAAAGGTTCTCAGAAAGATGAAATTTATTCATAAGCAAAACAGAAAATAACTCATCTAGACTTCGATGAGAACGAATACTTAGACTCTTGCTGGCGCTACTATTCCTGCTGCTTCAGTTGTTGTTTATGGGTTGTGCAATGAAACATTCAGGTCTAAAAATAGCTTTTCCATGGCTCTCATTTCATGATCATGCTTAAAAACACCTGCTAGGTCATAGTTGCCATTCGTGAAAAAACATCCGAGAGTGAAAAACTTTGAAAAACTCCCTCTTATCCTGTTTTCGTAACACACCAAAAATAATGATGCCTTGTTACATATGAATCAGTGGAAGAGCTGAAATAGAGGTTTATTCCATAAAAGATAATACTGAGAAGGAGAATTACTTTGTGATGCACTGTGACTAAACATGTTTGTGTAATCTTAATCTTTCTAATATGCTGTTTACTGATTGTTTTACCACTTTCGACAAATGCTCTGGAAACTGAGCTTGTAATACCGAGTAACGGAACCGTTGAAAAGCGAAATCCTTGTGAAACCATTCAAATTACAACACTACGCGATTCCATCATCATAAACTTGGCTTTTCCCCTGCCAGTTGTAAGCAAGATCTCTGGTTATTATTCTGTTAGAATGGCAAATATTCCAGTGTACGGTGCTCCAGGCGACCCAATTTTGCCTTGTAAAACAATTGAAGTCTTGATCCCTCAAGATAAAGACGTAGGAGATGTAGTCGTAACGGATTTTGACAAAAAAACCTTGGAAGGCAGATTTACGTTGGAATATGGAAAAACACTTAGACCTATATCTTCTAACACTACTGTTCCAGA
>SOJA01000166.1 GCA_004376975.1 Candidatus Bathyarchaeota archaeon | reverse complement strand
TGTTGGCGAGGCGTAGGATTATGGCTTTTTTGTTGTAGGTGTGGGCGTAGGCTGAAATGAGGGCTTCGCTGCATATGCATGCAGCGTAAAGATAAAAGATTGTAAGTTTCAGGAGAACACGGAAATCTGCAATCTCATTTTCGACTGTGATTTCTTCGATTTGCCAGTCCTTCTTAGGCAATGTTTTTATGGATAGGCTGCTCTGCGATTTGATTTGTAAGAGTTCCACAGTGTGTGTTAGGGTAAGCACGGGTATTCCAAGTTCTTTGAGTTTTCTCAGCAGGTAATCGAGAGTTTCTATATAGTTTTCTAGGGATTCAGGCTCTGGGTGTTCGTATATTCCGTGGAGAACGAAGACTCCGATTCCTCCCTTTTGATTCGTCTCGTTCAGCCAGTAGTCAATCATTTCTTCGGAGAGATCTGTGCCGACTATGGGAATGCTATTACTCGGGGTTTCACTGTTTGGATTCCAAAGCATTCTTGGTTCTTGTCCTTCCTTCCCAAGTCTTTGATATGTATAATGTTGATCGACGATTGAGCTCCAATATACTTCACCGTAGGGATATACGAAGCATGGGTTCTTCATGGGTCCGAGGTGGTTATCAATCCATTCCTTGCTTCCTTTTATTTCCCATCTTGCGTAGTGTTCTTGTAGGTTGCCTAGGTGAGGATGGCTTTGACTGTGGCTTACGATTTCCCAGCCTTCATTTTGCATGGTTGAAAGCTCCTGCAGAGTCATAATTGGCTTGTCCCGCGATTGGTTGTCATCCCAAACGTAACGTTCATTCTCATAATTTCTAACCATCCAAGTAATTGCTGAGATGACGCCAGTGTAACCATAGCGTTTTAGGATTGGCCTAGTAATTTCGTAAGTGTTCAATAGTCCATAGTCGAACCAGAGAATGATTCCTCGGTCACGAGGGATTGGTTTGCTGTCTAAGAAGTAGTTATTGTATTTCGTTATTTTGTTCCACCAATGTGGATGTATGTATAGACTCGCTTCATTCATGCCCACCTCATATGTTTCTGGTTCATACCCAGTCCAAACAGCGAAGCGTTGGATTCGATGATTAATTGCATCGCAGTATCTGCAGATTACGTCGTTTAGACTCACGTTTTTCCAAGTGGCACCAAGACCGCCATATGGCCAGAGCCAGAGATAGATACCTAGAGTTCGGGCATTTACTAAGGGTATCAGGGTTGAGAAGTCCACGTAGGGTGGAGAGTAGATGTCGATGTGAAATTTGCTCCAATCGTATTGATCGATGAAGTGGTAGAGTCCGTGGTATGGTGTTTGGTTGGACATGTAGAAGCATAATATGATATTATTGTGTTGAACCTTCTCTACAGCGTTAAGGAAATTCGACAAGGTAGAGGCTCCGTAGAGCATGAACATTGCATCAACATCGTCAACGTATATTCTCTTAGATACGCTGGTTGAAATCTCGTGTTTGAGAAGGGTGATGAAGTCTTTTTCGGTTGTTGCATTTTCAAAATGGTAGTATGGAACCCATCTCCAGGGTTTGATGTCATATTGGGCTAGGTTGTTCATGCTTCCTTGCTGGTCTGAATCGTATCGTACCACTATGTTTTGAAAGGACAAGTTATGCGCCCACTCTGTTAGAGTTGAATTAACATGACTACCTACCCAAGTGAACGTGCCTTCTGGTTGTTCCAAGTTGATGGAAATTTTTGTGGCAGTTTGGTCGTTAGTTGGGTTTTCATCGGTCTCAAGAATTACTTCAGCAGTTATGGAGTATTCGCTGGGAGTAAGGTTTGAAGTATTCCAGCCAAACGAGAGAACAGTTGAAGTTCTTGAGTCCAAATCAAGTGTTTTACTAATTAAAGAGGTTATACCATTCAAGACTTTTATTATGAAAGTTTCTCTGTAGTCTCCTAGGTTCTTAATGCTCACGTTAATTATTGCAATGTTTCCTAAATAAACTTCAGAGGGTGCAGAAAGTTGAGTGATGGCTATGTCGTGTATCTTCCCGGGAGGGGTTGGGAATGGTTTTAGGGTGAAGTTCACATTGGTTGTGCCCAGAATATCAACGAAAATGTTTGATTTGGTCTCGTTGTAGTATCCATTTGCTGTGACAGCCACATGGTGGGCGTCAGGCGAAGCTGTCTCAAGGTTGTAATACCCTAGTGAGTCAGTTATGGCTGTATAAGTATTGGCGGAAACTGTGGCTCCTGCAATAGGTAGAGATGTTTCATTGTTGGAAACGTAGCCTTCGATCCAACCAACGCGCGATTTGAGAACGATCGACGTGTTGGCTAAGTTGTTTATCGGAATCTCGTCTCCTTCGAGGAATGCTTCCACATTTAGGGTATAGGTGGATGGTGATGTGTTTGATGTGTTCCAGTTAAAAATCTCGGTCTTAGAGTGTTTCGGATTTAGGGAGACAGATCGGGTTCCGATGGAAGTTGATTCAGAAGTAACTTCTAAGCTAAAAGTCTCTTGGAAGTCGCCTGGATTCACTAAGGACACTTCGAGGGCTATAGTCTGCCCTTGGTACGCTTCAGCTGGAGAAGAGATGCTCGTAACTGCTATGTCATGTTTCTCTATTGCTGGTTCAGTTTGTGGTGGGATAAGTGTTAGATAGAAGTTAATGACGACTGTGGTTTGAGTGTCGACGAAGACGTTTGTAACAGTTTGAGTGTAGTATGTGTCAGCTAAAGCGATTAGATTGTAGGTTCCTGGAGCTGGAACTTCAATCTTATAGTATCCTTTAGCATCTGTTGTAGCAGAGTGTTCATCAGTTTTGACGGTTGCTTCGTTAATGCGCTCGTGCGATGTTGAAATTTCGTTGACTATGCCCACAATCCAGCCAATGTCAGATTCGGAATTTGGATCGGGGGTTTGATTCGGTTCTGGGGGTGGTTCTGGGGCTGAGTTTGATTTGCTGTTATTATGGATTAATATTATGTTTGTCATCGCGATTAAAACGGAGGAGGATAAGATGATGGAGATACACACAATGAGTATGAGGGTTGCAGAGTTTGAAGTTTCAATCCGATTTTTGTGTCCATGCGCTTTTATGATGCTTCGCAATTCTACAACCAAGAGTTATAACTTGGGACGGATATTATATATTATGTAGCAATACATACGATTACGCTTATCTGGGAAACCTACATATTGGCTCTTCGTATCACTAATACTCAGCAAAAATTCTGTTCAGGTTACAAAAATGACACGCGTGTTGGTTTCTTCGGCAGCATACGTCCTCTCAGACTATCTACTTTCCAGCGAGGGAATCTCTTGTTATCAACTGCTGAAAAACTTGGGGAAGTTCAATTATTCTTTCGATGCAGTTTCAGAATTCGTCAGGGTTAGAAGCCCCCTAAAAAATGCCAACTTCCATCAAGTTGGATCTTTCAAGCTCATGCCTAAAAGTAGTCTTGTCACAAAGTACCTCGCACACACAGAGTTCATAACCCGTAGCTGTCTCAAATGTATGAGAATTCTAAAGGATAAAGAGATCACCATAGTACATCACATGTTCCCGGCAGTCAATAATCAAAGCTTCAGCCTACTCGCATTGATGGGAAAAACAAGGAAACATCCCTTTGTGGTTGGTCCCCTCTCAGCTCACTATTATACGAGACCTAGGGATGAACGAACAATCATGGGGCTCACATCTAAACTTCACAGGAAAACCATTCAAAAAGCTGATGCTATTATTACAGTCAACCAACAAGTCAGAAAATTGTATGAAGGCATTGTGGATAACGAAAGAATACGTGTTATACCTTTAGGAGTTGATACAGATGTTTTTTCGCCGGCTGAAAAAACCATTCACAAAAACAGCTATGAAATTCTGTATGCAGGGTATTTGTACCGATTAAAAGGCGTGGAATATCTTATTCGGGCTCTCGCGCTTGTAGCAAAGGAGCAGAGAGATGTCCGGCTTAGAGTCGTGGGTGAGGGACCAGACAGAAGTAGACTTGTAGCTCTAGCGAAATCTTTCGATCTTGAAGAAAATGTTCGTTTTGAGGGATTTGTTCCGCATACGCAAATTGTAAGATATTACCAGCATTGCAATATTTTCTGTTTTCCAACACTTGGTGAACCGTTTGGAAAGGTAGTTTTGGAAGCTATGGCGTGTGGTAAACCTGTCATTGCTTCGAATGTTGGCGGTCCTGCAGATATCATCGAAGACAAAAGAACGGGCTTTCTCATTCCTCCTGCCCAACCGGGAATCTTGGCAGAAACGATCCTCGGACTTCTTGTTGACCAGAAAAAGAGGAAAAAGATTGGAGCTAACGCGAGAACAGCCATAGCTCAGAGTTATTCTTGGGAAAGCATTGCTGAAAAATACCATAAACTGTATAGTAACTTTGCTTGATTGGCGCGGACATCCAAGCCAAAGGTAGAAGGTTTTGACTATCTACTTTTAAAAGTGTAGAAAAATTCATTAGATTACGATTAATAATAAAGCGAAATATGCGAGAAGAGAGATTGGCAATCTAGAGTGGGAATTATTCTTGAAGCGAAATTGGGAATGTTGCGCGAGCGCGTTTAGACGTAGGCTGTGCCACGGAAATGTATCCATAGCGCATATCCGTGCGCGCAACCCCTTCGTTGGTGATTATTGGTGAATTCTGTTATGAAGATGTTTGCGCGGTTAAAAGAAATTGCCATCACGGAATATGGACGCATAGTTATCGATTTCGCGATTATCACTCTCTTATCCGTCATGATATTTCGTACTTTTCTGTTTTCAAGTGGTTGGCCAGCGGGAGGAGATGTTCTTGGCTGGATTTCTAGAGAGTATTTATTCGGGACAGATTCCCGTTGGATCTACATGTGGCGTTCGTACTCTTTTGGTTTTGTTGAGGGGATAAACTCGATGGATTTTTTGCTTGCTCTGATATATTCGGTCTGTAGTGATCCAGGAATTACAATCAAGATTTTCATGTTTTCCTCGTTTTTACTGGCTGGATTTTCAATGTATGTTTTTGCTTATCACTACACTCACAAACATCTAGCCTCCCTTTCTGGTTCCTTGGTATATGTTTTGAATCAGTGGTTAATTTCTCAATTGACTGAAGCTCACATCGATCTCATCTTTAGTTATGCTTTCGCGCCACTGCTTTTCTTGCTATTGGCTAGAGCTTTAGAGACTAGAAAGATTAAGGACATCTTAGCTCTAACGTTAGCGTTTTCAGTGCTCGTGACAGGTTTCCATCCGGAGGCTCTCGTTATCTACGGTGTTTTTATACCACTATTTGTCGTCCTTCATGTCTTGCTGTCGACGAAGTCTAGGGATTTTGGTGCAATCGGTAAGCATTTACTTAAAATCACTTCATTAGTAGGCGTCATCTCGTTCTTGTTAGCTGCCTTCTTATTAGTGCCGTTCATCCTGAACGCGAGGGCACCCTACTTTTCGCCTGAGTATAAGTATCCTTTGGAAGATGCTATGGCGCATAGCTACAAAAGCGTAACCGATGCATTCACCTTGACAGGCATCGAAAGTTATGGATATGTGTTTATAGTTGAAATCCCGGAGGGCTTGGGGTTGCCCTCTTTTCCCGTTACTTCTCTGCTGCTAGGCTTATTTTTCCTTTCCTACTGTACAATTCTCTTCCGCAGAGACAAATATACAGTTTTTTTTGCTGTTTCGACTTTGGTTTCTATTTTTATTTCCGTAGGTCCAAATCCGCCGTTAGGCCCTTTGTTTGTCTGGGCGTGGTTTAATGTTCCTCACTTTGCGGTTTTCAGAGCTGCTAGCAGGTGGGCTATGATGATCGCTTTCTCTAATGCTTTTTTTGTTTCTATACTGGCTAGTGTGCTTCTAAATTACGTCCAAAAGAGACGAGAATCTGAAACAAGCGGATTATGTCTGGAGGCAAAAATCCAAAGGGGTTCTCAGGCAGATCAACTGTCGCGAGTGCGAATTTCCTTTGATGTTTTGAACGATTTTATGAAAAAGTTGCACCAATTTTTACGCTTTCTAAGTAAAGCAATATTGATCCTTATCTTTATGAGCGGTTTCCTTTCAAGTTGGTTCTTATTCAATCAAGGTTTACAGAACTATACACCGCCACAAATCTACATGGATCCATATGAATGGGTCGCAGACCAATCCGGAGATTTTAAAATTGTGACTGTAAACAACAGTCCAGCGGAGTGGTTGTCAGAGTCGCGCGTGCAATCAGATTTTGCATTTGGGGGTATGTTAACTGATGTTGGGTGGGGTCATGACATAGGCCATGACAGCTCATTTATTCATGATAAACCCACGCTTCAAAACGGTGGATGGGAGTTCCTCTCTCGTAGCTTCGTTGACCATCTGAGATTCCAATTAGTACGTAATAATATGACAGATAACCTGCTGAAGATTCTTGGACCATTCAATTACAAATATATTGTTTTACCGCCTTATATCACTGCAGGCATACGAAATTTCTTCTTAAGCCAAAAAGGTTCTCACGTAGTTTATGATCAAAACTCTTCACTTATTCTTGAAAACGAGTTTTATACATCACACATATTTTCAACAGCAGATTACATGTTTGTTACCGGAGGGCAAGATACCTTTCAAGCCCTAAGTAAAGTCGATTCTTTTAATCTTAACAAAACTGCGCTTATATTTACACATCAAATTGATGGGCTGCCAATAGCAAATGACCTGTTCAACGGTTCTAAGGCATTGGTTTTTGTCAATAGCGACATATTGGATCTGACTATGTCCTATCTGAAGCAGCATACAATCATTGCTGCAGACTATGGTGTTTCCTCCTTTAATTATACGAAATATTGGGCGACATCTTCCTCTTGGAGAAAGGTTGGAGGTTTGGTGTTGGGTGGAAACACGCTTACAACCTCAGGGGCGAATAGCATTAATATCCCCTTCAGTGTGGAGTCAGATGGACTGTATGATTTTTGGTTAAGGATCGCGTTTGCTGAGCATCGAGGAGAATTAAGGTTCGTTGTAGATCATGTTCTTGAAGGTAAAATCCGACCCCTAGCGGATTATTGGTCAAAGTTGCAGTGGATTAGAATCACTAGTTTGGATCTAAAAAGTGGCCAACACGTGATTACTCTTAGAAATGATGGTTCAGGTTATAACGATATAGATAGCATTGCTGTAGTTAAATCAATTACGTTTCAAACTCAAATGGATGAGGTGCTTGATACTTTAAAGAGGTATAGAGGTAGAGTTGTCAACGTGCTGGAGGCTGAAAGCGCCTTTACCTCAGATATCACAAGCGGATGGTTTTTGGCTTCGAGTTCATACAATGATTTTGTGCTTCGCACAGAAGGGAGGGGGCGTAACATTTCGCCTTTGGGCGTCGCATCCGCTAGTTCAGTTGAAAGCAATGCTGTCAAGGTCCAAGGAGCCAATGATGGGGACATCAATACAAGGTGGGCATCATCAAAAGATCTACCGCAATGGCTGCAAATTGAATGGGCGACCCCCCAGGAGTTAAGTGAAGTGCGGATATTCTTTGAACGCGCGTATGCACAAGACTACTTGATACAAAGCTGGAATGGCACAGATTGGATAGACCAATTTGATGTTAAGGGAAACACGTTACTTCAACGTTTGCATGAGTTTCAGTACCCCATCGAAACGACAAAGCTACGCATCAATGTGACATCTGCTCCAGATTTCAATATGGTAAGTATATGGGAACTTGAAGTGGGCTCTCCACAGGCAGCTTCATCGTCTGCTAAAATTTTCATTCCTCGAGAAGCGAATTATGTATTAGCTGCACGCTTGTCTTCTGGACCAGAATATGGAATCCTAGACATTGGAATGAATGGCTTCACTGCTTCTATTAACTGTTCTAGTTCTAATACAGGATTCAACTGGTTCGAATTAGAACCCGTTTTTCTCGGAACTGGCGAGCAGATAATAAGCATTAGCGCTGTTGACAAAGTGGACGTTGATGAAATAATTCTTTACTCGTTAGAAGGTGAAGAAGGTGCTATTCCTGTAAACCAACTGTTCGAGAGTGATTCCATCTCCCCACATATAAGCTACGAGAAAGTGAGCCCTGTCCAATACAGAGTCAACGTCGAAAGTAGCGACCCCTTCCTTCTTGTATTTTCCGACTCCTACCATCCACTATGGAAAGCGTTCCTAGACAATTCTGAAGTGTCGCCTGTCATCGCATACTCGTTCGTCAATGGATTTTTCATCAACAAGACAGGGGATTTTGATGTTACACTGTACTTCACTGGACAAATTTACGCAGACTTAGGATTGAGAATCTCAACGATCACATTTGTTGTGATAGTGGCAATTCTGATAACTCCATCTAAGGTTTTCAAACGTTTAAGAGACTCTATGAGACGACGGAAACGAGTGCAGGATTGAACTAGACATACAGATGCGCGTCTGATATTGTCTTCTAGAGCTATCTTCCATCTTTGTTTCGATATAGAATGATAATGTAGTGATTATTACATACTCGTTGAAATCTCGATGAGACTCCTTTAGCGTTACTGTGAATTGTTAATTCATAACTTTTAACTAGATTCTCTATACAACTCTCCCCGAGCCGGCACTCTGTGAAGGCTTAAAAGTTAATCACCTGATAGTAGGAAGCGTCAACATTGGAGAATATATCGTATTTGGAGGAGATGGGATGAAATGTCTTGTAATGCTTCCTTGTTATAATGAGGAACAAAATCTTGAAAAGCTAGTTTCATCCCTGCATGAAGCATTGCACACTCATATACCTTACAAGATTGTAGCTGTTAATGATGGCAGTACGGATGGAACAGGTGAGCTGCTCCATAAACTTTCAGAAGAATACCCGATCATAGTGGCGGAGCATAAAAGGAATGGTGGTTTAGCTTCTGCCTTTCGAACAGGTCTGAAGTTGGCGATGGAACATGCATCACAGGAAGATTTCATCGTTACAATGGACGCTGACAATACGCATGATCCTAAGTATATTCTGGGCTTAGCTGAGGAAGCTAGTAGGTCGGAAGTTGCTATAAGCTCGCGTTATACAGAGGGGGGTAGACAGCTTCATGTTCCTTGTTATCGCGTAATATTGAGTAGAATTCTTAACTCGCTTATTAGAACACTTACGGGGATTCCTGTCAATGACGCCACTAGTGGATATAGATGTTATAAGGCTTCAGTTCTCAGGAAAGCCATGCAAATCTTCGGTAGGAAATTCATTGAATCCAAGGGGTTTGAAGTTTCTTACGAGATTCTGTTGAAAACTTACTGGTGCAGCAGGTCAGTAAAGGAAGTTCCCAACACGCTGGATTACAGCAAGAAGCTTGGAAGAAGCAAGATAAGAATTATGCCCACGATATTAAGTTATATTTTGCTTCTCGGGAAAACAGTCTTGTGGAAATTTGGAGTAGCACCCAGCTATGAGACTCGCTATTCTTTACAGTCATCTAAGAGAGTTTGGCGGAGCCGAAGGTGTAGTTCTAAAACAAGCTGAACTTCTCCAGAGTCATGGACATGACGTTTCCTGTTATTTTGCCTATGTCGATAAAAGTTTAGTAAAAGGTTTAGCTGACTTCAAGCCTAAAGTGGAAAGTTTTTTAAAATTTCCTGTGCCCAACATCGAAATATTCAGACTGATTTCTTCTATACCCTTAGCCCCTTTAACGCTCAAGGCTTTTAGAAACGTCGATGTGCTAATTTGCCATGGTTATGGGCCTTCGCCTTGGATTGGGTTTGTTGTTAAGAAGATTAGAAGATTGAAATATATCAGTTATGTACACTCGCCTCCTCGGTTTCTCTATTTGGGCACAAAGATGAAAGAGCTTTGGAGTTTCAATAGGATCCGCCACGCTCTTTATTCGATGGGTAGCGTGAGTGGACAGATATTAAGGAAGGTAGATTTTCTAGGTGTTGTAAATTCCGATGCAGTTTTAGTGAATAGCGTCTTCACAGCAAGACGTGTAAAAGCCATCTATGAGATCCAACCAGCAGTTTGCTATCCGCCAGTTGACACGGGAATTTTTAAGCCTCTCGACCAAGAGGTTGTCCAAGAGATGCAATCAGAATTTGAGTTGCCTTTTATTCTGTCTTCAGGGAGAATCGTTCCTATAAAACGTTGGGAATGGCTCTTAGAGAGTATAGCACATGTAAAGAGAATATATCCACATGTAACATTGGCGGTTACCGGTAGGATTACTAGAGAAAATGTGCACTATGTCCAAGAGTTAATTAAACTGGCAGAGTCTCTGGGTATAAGAAAAAATTTGAGGTTTCTCGGTTTCCTTACGCAAAATGAGCTTGTTAAGCTTTACAATTTAGCCGATGTCTACGCTTACTCTGTTCCAAGTGAGGATTTTGGTTTAGGTCCGGTTGAGGCTATGGCTTGTGGTACACCTGCAGTTGTGTGGGATGATGGTGCGGGTCCATGTGAAACTGTCATCAACGAGAAAACTGGGTTTAGAGCTCGGCCTTACGAAGTTGAAGATTTTGCCCAGAAGCTATTGAAAGCTCTTGATATGGACAAATTGAAAGTAAGCAAGTTTTCCTCGGAGTTTGTACAAAAACATTTCTCACATGAGAAACACTTGAGGATATTGGAAGAGACTATCGAGTCCCTTTGAAGAAGATCATATCACCTAAGGAGTTAGGGAAACTCACTAATGGAAAAAGCGTGCCCAAATTATAAGGTTGAAAAACAGGTAGTACATCCCTAGGAACGTTAGCAGGCTAGCCGCAAAGAAAATCCATTCTTTGATCTTTTTGTGCTCAGTATTACTCATGAATCTATGAGAAAAAGCTCTTCCCGTTGAGTGAGGATAACTAGTTATGAAATCTATAAGCCTTTCAACAGCTGTTGACTTTTGGTCTCTACGCATTTCAAGCCATCTTTCTACAATCAACTCTAGTTCATGCATGCAAAAAAGGTTATGAATGCAGAATCAAGATTGTATATTCAATTCTTGCCACTATGAGTCGGGCTTACTTTTCTCTATGAGCTCAGCATCTGTTGCTTAAAAATAATGATAATTCTTGACATGCTGAGAGCAGAAATCCTCACATGTGTTTTTAAAAGGATTTTAGTTTCATCCAAGCATTATTCTCTTTGGAATGATGATAGCATGCGCGTATTCAGTGTGTTTTTTCATCCAGATCCGTCTATAAGTGCGGTAGGTGGAGCTGAGAAAAGGTTTGTTGAAACGTTGAGAATCTTGAAAAGGCGAGGGGATGTTGAAGTGACTATTGTAGAGTCAAAGCCTTCTCTGTTATGGGGATTGGGTGTGGGTTGCGAAAATCACGAAATCTCCAACCCGATTTCTGCTCATAAGGGTGGATGGCTCGGTATTTATGTTGGGTGGATTGTGTGGAGCTTGAAAGCACTTATCAGATGTTTGCGGATAGTGAGAGGGCAAAATTATGATTTGGTACTCGCTCCAAATAATACAGCGCCCAATCTTATTCCTGCTTACTTCGTCCATCACGTGTCACATCTGCCATTATGTGTAATTGTCCATCACATTGATGTCATTTCACTCTTTGCTCAGCCGAGTTTCTCAACGGTTTATCACACGTATAGGGAGACGGGTTTCAGTAGGTCTGCTTCTCTTCTTAAGACCTTGGCGTTCCGCGTAATTCTTGAGGTGTTAAAGCGCTGTGATCGTTGTATAACGGTTTCAAATTCCACAGCGAGAACCCTAGTAAATAATGGAGTGCCTGAGGAGAGGGTTTACGTAACTGGGAATGGTGTCGACGTAAAGTATATTGACGGTTTCAAGTTTGAGGGAAGAAAATCCTACACCGGGGTCTTTGTTGGCAGGATCAGCAAGGAGAAAGGAGTTTTTGACTTGGTTGCTGCTTGGCGTAGAATTGTCGAAGTGAAAGATGATGCTCGACTTCTTTTTGTGGGTAGTGGACCGGACATTGACGCGGTTAGGTGTAGAGTTGTAGAACTCGGCCTGGAGAGGAATGTGGTAGTTAAGGGTCGTTGCGCCGATGGAGAGATGTACAAGTTGATGAAGGCGAGTGAAGTGTTCATTTTTCCAAGCGTGTTTGAAGGGTGGGGTTTGACTGTTGCTGAGGCGCTGGCATGCGGTTTGCCCGTTGTATGTTACGATATACCTGCTCTGCGCGAGGTTTTCGGTAAATGTCGCAGCGTCTTTCTTGTACCTATAAGAGATGTCGAGAAACTCGCTGCGACCGTTTTAGAGGTTCTAGATGTGAACCGAACAAGTGTGCTAGCTGGAACCTCTAGAAATTTCGTTAAAAATTTAAGTTGGTCGAAGGTAGCGATGCAAGATTTGCAGGTGTTGAATTCTTGCTGCCATAATTAACATTTTAATTCTCTAAGTCTATCCCAGCATGCATGTATGCATGCAACGAAGCCATCTTTCAGTGTTTTTCGTTATGAGAATCCCAATCAACGTTAAGAGTATCCTT
>SOJA01000163.1 GCA_004376975.1 Candidatus Bathyarchaeota archaeon | reverse complement strand
AAATAGGATCCCACACACAGAAATAAACGAGTTCAAGAAAGTTGTGGAAACTATTATATGCGCATCAAAGAAAAGATAAAGCTGACTCTAAACCTTTCATGAAACATGCATCCTTTAACGCATCGCGCGCTAATCTTTGCTATCATAGATTTTGGGATGTAATTGTGGTACGAACTCGAAGATGAGCGGATCAGGTATTGTGTGTGGAGACTGCAGGATTGGAGAGGGGCAAGCAACTTTTTTTAGAGACTCCCTTCTAAGTAATAGAGGGCATAAAGATGACAAAAAAGAAGAAAAAGAAAAGCTAGAAAGAAAAAAGGCAACAATCAACCATAAAGCATCAGAAGGCATTAGAAGCTGAACGTGTAAGAAGGGAGAGGCAGCCTAGAAAAAGCAAAGGGTGGCTCGGAAGGAAAACTTTAAGCATCACGTTCCTGTTTCTAGCACTTGTGATTACAGGGGTTTATGCTGCTTGGCAGATGGATAGCATGGTTGAAAAAAACGGTTCAAACACCAATCTAGCAAACACCAATTTGAATAAGGTTCTGCTTCAAACAAGCATGGGAAACATAACCATTCAGTTGTATGATGATATGCCTATCACAACAGGAAATTTTAAAAAACTTGTCCAACAAGGAGTCTATGATGGAACTATTTTTCACAGGGTAATTGACGGTTTTATGATTCAGGGAGGAGACCCCACCGGAACGGGACAGGGCGATCCCTCCATACCTGCGATACAAGACGAATTTACAGATCACAACAGAAACGATAGAGGCACAATATCCATGGCAAACGCAGGTCCAAATACGGGAAGCAGCCAATTCTTCATCAACCTTGTAGACAATAACCATTTAGATGACAAACATCCGGTTTTCGGAAAAGTAATAGAAGGAATGGATATTGTTGACACGATTGGAAAAGTAGAGACTGACGCAAATAGACCCTTGCAAGAAGTGAAGATAATAACAGCCCAACTCATCAGTTAACTCTTGCCTAATAGGAATATGATAGAAGGATTAACTGGCGCACGCGCTATCTTAGAAACAGCTTCTATTTGGCCTTTAACGCTTTGATGGTTTTGTGGCGCGCGGTGTATCTGTGGTGGAAATATTTTGCTTTTCGTAATCATAGATATATTTTGTGTTTCCAGTTTTTATTAAAGAGGAACTCTGAAGATGGCTAAGCAACTGCAGTTTCATTTTTGTTTTCCGCCCATTTATGGGATCTATGACACTGGCGAAGGTGCGATCTATGTCTTCGGTGATCATGACGGCGAAACTGAAGACGTTCTGAGTCATGAAGTGCTACACTGGGTTGTACAAAAAACAGCTGGAAAAAATGCCAGTTTGGATTTAGATAACATCCCGCAGGAATGGCTAAGAACATAACCAGATAAGATACTTCTCGTGGTTCCCTATTTGCCAAACAACTTTTGCTAAACGACTAGCACGGCAACAAATAGTTAGTTTTTTTTAAAAGGTTACGAGTTTATTTAGATACTGATGTTGAATCTTGGTTGTTGGCGAATCCATTTATGTTGAAAAAACAGTTGAAATCCTGATCAACCTGAAAAAACATATGCACGGATAAAATACAGGTTTCGACTCGATGTGTGCACATGCAAAAAGCTTAAACTGTACCAGACATTTTCAACATTAATGTTGCAGCGGGGGTACCCGAGCCAGGTCTAAATAGGCGGCCAGTAAGCCTAAGATATGGGGGAGGACTTAAGATCCTCTGGCGAAGGCCTCCGTGGGTTCGAATCCCACCCCCCGCACTTTTTAACGAACTTTTCCCACACAACTGAAAACCTTTTTGCAGGGGTCATTTGCTGATAGGGTATCATGAGAAAATCAGGTTAGACGTAACGGGGGTTCTGAAGAAATCTCCTTAGCGCGTGTGTGAATAAAGATTTAAATTTGCTAATTATTATTCTCTTGTGTGCCAATTTTAATGCATATTTACCTTTTGGTGATGAAATTATGACAGAAAGAACCATTGTAGACTTTATGGAGATTCTTTTGGCGAAAAAAGATCATGGAATGTTGACACAAACTTGAAAATTGTGATTGACGGCGCGGAAACAGGCGCCATATCCGTAAATGGAGAAATCGAGCATGTTCCTTCAGAGACAGAACGAAAAACCGCAAAATAGTTCATTTCACTCGCACAATGATTTCCAACAGCTAATTAATATAACGTCTAATTGCATAATAATAACACAAGTTTGCGGAACACCCGCAAACAATATCTCGTAAACGTTAAAAAAGGAGGAAGTTAATGATGATTCCTATGGAGCACCTTAAAATTGCCAGAGTTGATAACTGGCTTGGATGGATTTTCTGTTTCGGCATCGGAAGCATCTTCTCAGGCTTACCTTCCCCTGAACGCGTTATCATCGTCTTTTTTGCCTTCTTCTCTGCTACAGCTAGCATCTTCATTTTGAATCAATATTTTGATCAAGAGGAAGACCGAGAGAACGTGATGAAATCTAATCTCCCTGTTGCCTCTGGACGGATCGCGCCGCAAACAGCGCTAATTCTTTCTCTTTCCCTAATCTTTCTATGCCTATTCCTAGTATTTTTGATCGACATAACCCTCACATTATTGTTTCTCATTTATCTCACCATTTGGACGGCATATTCGGCTCCGCCTTTTCGGCTGAAGGATGTGCCGGTCATGGATTTTATTATTTCAGGCATTGGTGCTGGCTTGCTTCCATTTCTCATAGGTTTGGGCACATCCCATCAGCAAAACATCAGTCTTTCACTAATGGTGATAATTGCAGTGCCATTAATGTTTGCTCATTCTAGTGGTCATATTCTACAGGCACTCGGAGACTACGAAGCAGATCATAACACAGGGGTTCAAACCTTTGTTGTCAAGTATGGAAGAAAGAACGGCATATTATTAATGGGATTTCTATCTCTCGTAACAGGTCTCTTACCTCTCATGTACACGTCTTTCGGCATATTCTCCTTCAACTATTTTCTTCTATTTTTCTTGCCACTGCCATTTTGCATACCGATTGCTAGACGTTACATAGTTACAATTGAAAATCCAACAACAGAAAATGTTGAAAGCTTGCAAAAAACAACAAGAAAATATGCAGTTATCATAATGATCATAATAGGGGCTTGTGTACTAGTAGGAGAAACACTTGGCTTATAACTTCATTTTTTTGGTCACTCAGTAAATCAGCGATTACCACTCTAACAGGCTTACTGAAAAGCTCATGTACCTTCGCAAGAAGACTCTCCCCTTTCTTTGGTGAACGGTAGCACTTTAGGTTGCGTTTCCCCTTTCTAATTCATTCACCAGCCACGAAGCCCTGATCTTCCAACCAGTGAAGAAGAGGATACACCCTACTTGGCTTAAGCTTCTGATCTGTTAATCTTCTGACCTCTTTGAGCGCGCGTTAGTCGGGAAACATTGATGCGCCCTTCATTTTTCATGAAAAACATGATATACACAGCTTCTGTCACACTTGAACCAAACCATAAATAACGTACGGAAGACTATAACAGAAAGGCTAATTTCGTTAAGATCAATTATACTCTGCTGAATGGAGTAATGTGTCGACGATGGATTCCGCGACCAAGCAAATAGCAATCCAACGTATTCGAAGGCTTTTTCATCTAGCACGAGAAATTATTCATGAAGATTCCGTATTGGCACAGCGTTATGTGGGAATCGCTAGAAAAGTAGCTATGGCTGCTAGGGTTCGTTTGCCGAAGGAGTATAGATATCAAGTCTGTCGACACTGTAAAAGCTTTATTTTGCCCGGTGTGAATTGTCGTGTGCGCATAAGGCATCGGAGAGAACCTCATTTGGTGATTACATGTTTAGATTGCGGTAAGCAGATGCGGATGCCGCTTAGAAAGAAAAGGGAGAAACAAAAGTCATGAGCAGATTAACTGCCCGAATGAAACGCCGCATTAAACGCCAACTAAGCGAAGAAAAACCCGCAATACGAATCGGCAAGAATCGGGGTTCGCAGAAATTATTGAAAGAAATCGAGAAACAACTAGAAAAAAAGAAGATTATTAAGATTAAGATTCTGCATAGTGCCCTCGAAGGAGATGAAGCCAAAGAAATCGCCTTAAGAATGGCGGAACAAACAGAAGCATCCTTAGTAGAAGTTAGAGGTCATACCTTTATGCTTTATAAACGCCGTAAAAAGTGAAAAGCCTTTATATTAGGCTTCATGTTTTTACTGAAGGAAAAAACACGAGGATAAATGGTCTTGATAACTCCCTACGATGTTCCAGCATCCATATTCATTAAAAAACTAGCTAAACATCTAAAGGATAATGTGGATGAAATAGCACCGCCACCATGGGCTATCATCGTGAAGACTGGCATGCATGCTCAGAGACCACCTAAAAACCCGGACTGGTGGTATGTTCGATGTGCTTCCCTATTACGTAAGATTTACGTTCACGGTCCAGTGGGCATAGAAAGATTAAGGGCTGAGTATGGAGGAAGAAAGGATTACGGTGTCAAACCTGAGCACGCTGCTAAAGCAAGTGGAACAATAATAAGAAAAGCGTTGCAGCAGTTAGAAGCCGCAGGTTTTGTCAAAACCTTTAAAACTAGTGGAAGAAAAGTGACGAAAGAAGGAAGAAAACTTCTAGAAGACCAAGCTGAAGAAGTGAAAAAAGAAGTGATAAAGGTAATCCCTGAACTGGAGAAATACCAGAAGAAACAGAAAGGTGGCTGAAATGTCAGATGATGAGCTGCAGCAGATTCGTAGAAGGAAACTACTAGAATTACAGCGTAAAACAGCTGAGGAGCAAAACAATGTTCAAAGGCAACAACAACTTGAACTGCAAAAGGAAGCCTTACTCAGGAGCATATTGACGCCAGAAGCAAGACAAAGACTAACAAATCTGAAAATGGTTAAACCAGAATTCATTTCTCAGTTGGAGTTACAGCTAATTCAACTGGCGCAACAGGGAAAGATACCAACGCCTCTAGCAGATAAGCAGTTGAAGCAAATACTCATTCAGATACAATCTAGAAAGCGTGAAATAAAAATAAGAAGGGTTTAAAATGGCTCGAAACAAACCTACAGCTAAAAAAAGGCGACTGATCAAAGCTGGAAAACAGAACAAACCAGTTCCAACATGGGTAATAGCTAAAACAGATGGCAAATTTAGAACAAATCCAAAAAGAAGGCGATGGCGAACCAGGAAAATAAAGGCTTAGGAGAAACTGTCTGATGGAGAAAGAGACTGAAACAAAAACTGAAACCAAAGAGCAGGAAACCGAAGAGCGTAAGGAGACAGAGCCAACTGAGGAGGCAGTTGAGGAAGTTGAAGAAGCTAGGGACACTTTAGAGAAGGTTGAAGAAATTGAAGAAGCTGAGGGTGCTTTAGAGAAGGAAGAGGAAGTTGAAGAAGTTCCAGAAGAAAAAGTTGAAGAAGAAGTTAAACCTTCACCTCGGAAAGAAGTTGAAGAAGATATTGTTGAAGAAAGAATCTACACGATTCCCTTAGGCAAGGCATGGATTGCAAAGACTAGGAAAAGGGCGCCTAGGGCGATAAAGATTATTAAGGTTTTTGTGAACAGGCATATGAAGCTGAAGGCTCAGACAGAATTGGAAGAAGAGGAAGAGCCTAACAGGCTTATAATTAGCAATGAGGTAAATGAGAAGATTTGGAGAAGGGGTATCGAGAAGCCTCCGCGAAGAGTTCGTATAAGGGCTGCAAAGGATAAAGATGGTAACGTTACTGTTTATTTGGCTGAAGGAGACTGATCCTTGGCTATTTATCAGTGCGATCTCGTTGGAAGTCTAAGCATAGGTGTATACTTGCTTACTACAGAAAAGATTGTTATTATTCCAAAATGGGCTCCACGTAGGCAAGCTGAAAAGTTCGGAAGATGGCTGAAGGTTAAGCCAATTCATACAACAATTGGGGGGTCCGTTCTCGTCGGCGTGCTTGCATGCGGAAACTCAAACGGCATCCTACTCCCACATTATGTAGAAGACAAGGAAATCAAGGCTATAAAATCCTGTTTCAAAGGAAATATAACAGTGATGAAAACTAGGAAAACCGCGTACGGAAACATTGTCTTGGCAAACGACTACGGTGCAATCGTTGACCCACAATTGAAACCGTCGGAAACTAAGGAAGTCTCTGAAACTCTAAGCGTTGAAGCAGTGCCAGGCGAAGTTGCCGGCTTACCATATGTCGGGTCTCTGGCTGTGGCAACAAACAAGGGTGTTTTAGCGCATCCTCTCTTGAAGGATTCTGAGCAGGAGCTCTTGAAGGACGTGTTGAAAGTTCCAGTTGATGTGGGCACAATCAACTGTGGGATACCCTATATTGGCACAGGTCTAATTGGCAACAGTTGTGCAACTGTTGTAGGATTATTGACGACGGGCCCCGAGATGTTTATAATTGGGCACGCCTTTGATGTCGTGAAGGAAGATGGGTGAAATGAAAGTCTTCAGGGTCATAGGTGAAATTCGGAAACCGAACTTAAAGACTTCATTTAGAAAAGAAGTAATTGCCGTCAAACGTGAACATGCCGTAGAAAAGGTCTACGCTGAATTAGGCAGTAGGCATCGTGTCAAACGTTTTCACATAAACATATTAAAGGTTGAAGAGGTCCCGCCTGAAGAGATAGAACATCCATCGTTGAAAAAACTTGTTGTTGGAGAAGAAGAACTTGGCGAGCAAAGTTGAGGAGGAGCTTCGAAGACTAAGCATTGAAACACGTATTCTTGAAGAAACCGCGCAAGCTCTGCAATCCAGAGTGAACATGGTAAATGCTGTCATAACAGACTTAACATACGCAAACATGACTCTAGAAGGCTTGAACAAAAAAGAGACCGATTCAGAACTTCTTGTACCCATAGGAAGTAACTCCTACATCAAAGCAAAGCTTCACGAATCAGACAAGATTATTGTGGGGATGGGCGCGGGAGTTTCTATAGAAAAAACCCCGGAAGAAGCAAAAGGAATAATCAAGAAGCGCCTAGAAAACCTCGAGAAAACTAGGATGTCACTTCAGCAACGTTTTGCTCAGGTTGCCCAAAAAATCAACGAAGACAGGTCGAAACTTGACAAGCTGACGGTTGAACTCAGAAAAGGGGAAACCTAGCAGAAATGTTTGAGAAGCTGAAATCAGGGCTAAACGGACTCGTAAACAAGATCACAACAACAGAGCTTAAAGCTGAAAAACTACATCCAGTGCTTTCAGATTTCAAACTCAACCTAATAGAAAATGATGTCGCTTTTCCCGTGGCTGAGCGCATATGTGATGAAATGGAAAAACGTCTAGATAAGGTTCAAGTTAGAAGACTTGAAGACCGCAGAAAAATAGTGAAGGAAAAACTCCGGGAAATACTCTTAGAAACTATGCTTACAAGTAACAACATAGATTTGTTAAAGGCCATAGAAGAAAAAAAGAAAAAGAAAGAACCCTACGTCATAGTTTTTGTTGGCATAAATGGCACTGGAAAAACCACAACGATAGCTAAACTTTCCTGGTTTTTAGCAGAGAAAGGGCACTCTGTGGTTCTTGCCTGCAGCGATACCTACCGGGCTGGATCTATCGAGCAACTGGAAGAACATGCTAGGCGATTGGGTGTACGATTGATCAAGCACAAGTATGGTGCAGACCCTGCGGCTGTAGCTTATGACACAGTGAACCATGCTGAGGCCCATGGAATAAGTGTTGTTTTGATAGATACTGCTGGCAGGATACAGACAAATCGGAATTTAATGAACGAACTTGCCAAGATTAAACGAATAGTTCATCCGAACATGACTATTTTAACCGTGGATTCGCTTACTGGAAACGATGCGGTCATGCAGGCGGAAGAATTTCACAAAAGCGTGGGCATAGATGCAACCATATTAACCAAGGTGGATGCTGACGCAAAAGGTGGTTCAGCTCTAAGCGTTACATACGTGACAAAAAAACCAGTTCTTTTCATTGGAACTGGACAGAAATATGAAGACTTGGAAGAATTCGATCCGGAAAAATTTGTCCAGATGATTCTGAAATAGCTAAGCCTAATGTTTTTCCAGCAGTTTTAGCAATATTGCTTTTGCTGAGTACAATCTGTTTTCGCTTTGTTCGTATATTACGGATTTTGAGCTTTCAATCACGTCTTGGCTTATTTCGTATCCTCGGTGAATAGGCATGTCATGCATTACGTATGCGTCGCCTTCGTTCAACAGTTCCTTGTTTATTTGGTATGGCATCATAAGTTTAACGCGTTTCTCTTTTTCTAAGGCATATTTCGGGTCTAGGAAGAATTCCATGTCAACCCAAGTGTCCGTATAAATGAAATCTGCTTTTCTCGCAGCTTGCTTGACATCTAATGTAGTCTCATACAATCCTGTTTTTCTAGCGTTTTCGAGAAGTTCCTCGTCCCTTGAGGGTTCATTAAATATAGGCGTTACTGTGACGATTTTGACCCCCGTTTTTGTGCATCCCTCAATAAGCGAATTGCAAACGTTATTGTGGATACCTACGTAAACGAGTGTCACTCCTTTAAGAGTGCCTTTATTCTCTTTCATCGTCATTAGGTCCGCAATTGCTTGGCTTGGATGATATTTTTCGTCACACCCATTAATTACTGGAACATGCGAGGCTTTAGTCATAACCTGCAAATCAGCATTTTCCTTCAACCTTGCCATGATACAATCAACATTACGCGATAGGTACTGCGTTTCATCGTGCACATCAGCTATCGCGAAATTTGTTGTTCTCCAATCTATGTACAGAGCGTGACCGCCAAGCTGGGTCATAGCGACTTCAAAGGAGATCCTAGTCCTCGTTGAAGATTTCTGAAAAATCATGGCTAAGGATTTCCCGTCTAGAACTGTTTGATATTTTTCAGGGTTATGCTTAACCTCTATAGCCTCATCAACTATTTCCATAAGTTGTTGATCTGTCAAACCTTTGAAATTGACCAAGTGCATTTTCCATAATTCCTGAACTTCAAGTTTCAACGAGTTTTAACAATTATAAGCTTTGTGGAACATTACCTTTTAGCTGCTGAACTTGTCTTAAGGAGAGTATATCATGATTCTAGTTGTTGCTTCAAACAAGGACTTGGCAAGCCTGAACATTAAACAACAGATGCTGAATAGCTATGATTTCAACGAAACAACTGAGATTTTTCAGGGAAACTCCATCTACACAACTAAGGCAAACGGCAAAGACGTCAAACTTGTAACTCTAAACGGCGAATCCATGTACGCACAGAATATTACTGAGTTATTTCCCAACTCCGAACTCATAGTTTTCATTTCTAAACACAGCAGCGCCAGCGGAATCCCAACGCTTTCAGTACACACTCCAGGTAACCTAGGAGAAGCAACGCTAGGCGGAATCCCGCGAAAAGTTTCTGTTTCACCAGCAAACGCCATGAAGGATGTTCTAAAGGCTATGATGCGCCTTAAAGAAGAGATGCAGCTTGACTTCAAGGTTTCTTACGAGTGTACTCACCATGGGCCTTCCTTAAACGCGCCAACAATGTTCACCGAACTTGGAAGCTCCCTCAAGCAATGGAAGGATTCAAAGGCGGCTCAGGCTGTTGCCCACGCAACCATGGAGGCTGTTTCAAAATTCGGTGCATTCCCAGCCAAAGCAGCAATTGGCATAGGCGGCCCTCACTACAACAACAAATTTACTCAAATAGCGTTGGAAAAAAATTTTGCTTTTAGTCACATGATTGCAAAATACGATATACCATGCATGAACTTACAGGTTCTTAAGCAATGCATAGATAAAACATTGGAAGGAGTTGAAATCCTAATCTTGGATTGGAAAGGAATAAAGGGTGAACACAAATCAAAGCTTGTTGAACTGATCAAGGAGATAGACGTTCCCTTCAAAAAGGCCAAGAATGTTAAAGCAAACTTTCTACAGTCTTGAAAGAGAAAAGTTAATAGAAATGTTCAGACTTATCTAAAGACGGCAACTACAGTAACATTTATATCCTGATTGAAATGTTGAGTGTGCGATGAACCATGGGTCTAAGGTCATTCCTATCCCAGTGTGCAAGAACGTTGAAGCTGGCTGTAAAACCGGGAAAAAGTGAGCTTTGGCTATCGATCAAAATAAGCTTTCTAGGCATAAGTATCATCGGGCTGATCGGATTCATAATCAAATTGTTGTCCTCAGTTCTACAGCAAGGTTCTATAACGTAAGAGGAAGAAATTTCCATGGAAAAAAAAGAGGAAAAACCAGCAACAAAGATTTTTGCTGTAAGAACAACAACAGGACAGGAGAGAAACGTAGGAAAACTTGTAGCTGCAAAGACTGAAATGAAAAAAATACCGATAAAAGCAATTCTTGTCCCCGAAACCTTAAGAGGCTACGTTTTCATAGAAGCCGACAGCCCACACTTCGTGGAAGAAGCAATAGCAAGCATAAAACATGTGCGGTCGAGGGTTCCTGGTATTGTAAGTTTCTCAGAAGTTGAAAGGTACCTTGTTAGAAAACCAATTATTGAAGAACTAAGTGAAAAAGACATAGTAGAAGTGACTGGTGGACCGTTTAAGGGAATGCGTGCAAAAATAACCCGCATCGACAAGGCTAAGGAAGAGGTTACGCTTGAGTTGCTGGAGGCAACTTTCACACTTCCAATAACTGTTCACTCCGACTATGTTAAGTTAGTTCAAAAAGCAGAAAGGGAAAGTGAAGTTTAAATGAGTGAGAAAAAAGTTGTGGATCTACTTGTAAGCGGAGGGCAAGCAACAGCTGGACCACCCTTAGGACCAGCTTTAGGCCCGCTGGGTGTAAACATTTTAGAGATCGTGAACAAGATAAACGAATTCACCAAAGATTATGCTGGCATGAAAGTTCCCGTGAAAGTCACGGTTAACTCTGAAACCAAAGAATTCGAAGTTAGCGTTGGAACACCAACAACATCCGCCCTCATCGTGAAAGAACTCAAAATTGAAAAAGGTTCAGGAACGCCTAACACTGAGAAAGTTGGAAACCTCACCATGGAACAAGTCGTTCATATATCCAAGCTTAAACGTTCAGAGCTCTTAGCCAAAAACCTGAAAGCTGCAGCAAAAGAAATCCTAGGAAGCTGTGTGAGCATGGGAGTTACAGTTGAAAGCAAAGACCCGCGTGAAGTGCAAAGAGAAATGGACGAAGGCAAATATGATGAACTATACAATAAAAGCGGAGAATAAGAGAATATTTTTATAACTGCATTCCCCATCCTCATTCCCCGAGGCTTCTTAAAATGCCCCTAGACAAAAAAACAATAGTAACTGCAATTAAAGAAGTGAAGGAAAAATCTACGAAAAGGAATTTCACTCAATCAGTGGAATTGATTCTAAACCTGAAAGACATTGACATGAAATCTCCTGAAGGAAGAATTCAAGAAAGAATAGAACTACCACATCAATCGCCGGAAAAACCGAACAAGATATGCGTGATCGCCACAGGAGAATTAGCTCTGAAGGCAAAGAAGGCAAAAGCGGATCTTGTCATTGGACAAAAAGAACTGGGCGGATTGGCCGGCAAAAAGAAGGATCTGCGAAAAATAGCAAACGAATACAACTTCTTCATAGTTGAAGCTCCTTTAATGCCTCGTGTAGGCAAGGTATTAGGTCCCGCCTTAGGTCCAAGAGGGAAGATGCCTGTGCCTGTTCCACCATCAGCAGATATTTCTGGTTTATTGAAGAGATATCGCAAAATGGTGTTTGTAAGAATGCGTAACCATCCAGTAATACGGTGTCGTATTGGAGTTGAAAGCATGAAAGAAGAGGAAATAGCTGAAAACGTTCAGGCAGTTTTAACGGTTATAGAGGGAAAACTTAAGAGGGGAGCAAAAAACATCAAAACAGTCTATATTAAGACATCTATGGGTACGCCCGTGAAGATTACCTGAAGGAGGAAAACAAATGCCATCCCAGCAAGTTTTACAGAAGAAAATCAGCGAAGTAGAAAAGGTTGCACAGTTAATGAAGAAATACAAGGTTGTCGGAATAGCCAGCCTGCAGAAGGTCAGGGCCCCTCAACTACAGCGGTTCAAGAAAAATCTGGCTGAGCAAGTTTCTATGCGAGTTATACAAAACACCCTGATGAAAAGAGCCATTGAGAACTTCAAAGAAAGACCCGAATTGAAAATACTTGCAGAGCATCTAGAAGGGGCGAACATATATCTATTTACAAACTTGAATCCGTTCAAGCTTGCATTACTTCTTGAAAAGGGTAAAGTCATAACAACAGCCAAGTCTGGCGACATAGCAGCCCTCGACGTCATAGTGCCAGCTGGAAACACTGGACAGCCACCGGGCCCAGTAATCAGCCAACTTAATGCTGTAGGATTACCTACAAGAATAGAGTCTGGAAGCGTATGGATAACCACGGATACGTTAGTTGCTGAGAAAGGCGACGTAATCCCTGAAAGGCTTGCAATCATCCTATCAAAACTTAGAATAAAATGTGTTGAAGCAGGGCTTTCAATGAAGGTTGCATATTATGAGAACTTAATAATAACTGAGGAGCAGCTTCGAATAGATCTGGACGAAGTTGAGCGAAGCATTGAGAATGCTCATGCAGATGCTTTCGGTTTATCCTTAAGTGTAGCTTATCCAACAATGGAAAACATAATATCGCTTACACAGATTGCCCACCAAGAAGCATATATACTGGCATTGAGTGCAGCTGTACCTACAAAAGACACAATAGAAGATTTAGTCAGAAAAGCACACGCTGCAATGGTAAGTTTAAGTAGTAGATTGCCTATTGTAGAAGAAAAAGCTGCACCATCTAAAGAAGCTGAAAAAGGTTAAAATAGTTGAATGAAGAGGTGAAAAGGTATGGAATACGTTTACGCTGCAATGCTCCTTCATAAAGCTGGGAAAGAGATAAATGAGAAAAACCTGTCTCAGGTTTTGACAGCCGCAGGCATAAATGCAGATACTATGAGAGTCAAAGCATTAGCTGCTTCCTTATCTGAAGTGAACATTGAAGAAGCAATCAAGTCTGCTCCAACAATGATGGCTGCACCAGCAGCTGCAGCTGCACCAGAAGCAGAGGCCAAACCAGCAAAGAAAGAAAAGAAAAAGACAGAAGAGGAAAAGAAAGAAAAAGAAGAGGCAGCGCTTGAAGGATTAGGGGCATTATTCGGTTAGATAAACAGAGTTGTTTTGCCAGCTTTCCTATTTTTCAATCCAGTCAAGTTTCTTAATGTTTCGTCTTTTCCAAAGTACTAAAGGCAGCCATCCGCAAATAATCATCAAGGTGCCTGGGAGAGCTCCCCATTTAAAGTTGAGCATGAACGTTTCAAAGACAAAGAAAGATGAGGACATTGCAACAATTGACAACACTGCAAACTGTCTACCAAATTTCTTCATAGTTTGTACGGCAAGCAAACCTGCAAAGAAAAAGTCACCCAGACCAAGAGATATGTAAAACGAACTTGCTGGAATAGTTGGCACCGAAATCAGCATTGGAAGCCTAAGACTTGAAATATGCCTTACTGCAGACACCATTGAACCAGTAAACAAGACTAGAATTATGTCCATAACTGTGAGAAGACCAACAAAAATGAGTGATGTTTTCCATGAGAACAAGCTTCCTAAGTAAAGGATTATCAGAATCGCGAATACTATTCCGAATAAATCCATAAGATATGGAAACCACAAGGGGGTTTTGTTGAAAATCAAGTAGAAGCATATAAATGATGCAGGCGGCAACACCGCCAAATACCATCTCTCTCCCGTGTCAATTCTATACTGCTCATACATCAACGCTAGAAATGCGAAACCGGATAGACAGTAAAAAACTAAGGCTCCATAAGCAACGGTGCTGTTTGCGCCGAAGACGATAAGACTGATTGTGGCTGCCAAAAAACTAACTGTAAAAAATGCTGAACAGAACACTTTGGCTCCAGTTTTCTTAAAGTCTGAAAAAAGATATGTGAACATGAAAAGCAGCATTGAGTAGGCGAAGAGGAACATTATCATAAGAGCCAATTGTGGAATGAAAATGATTATGGAAACTGTTATACCCATTGCAGTAACAAGAAAAACCGCATCTCGAATACGAAACTCTCTTTCTTCAAATGTAGGCTTCAACTTTCTCTCAGCCTTGTTGTTTAAGAACATGGCTATCATGGTAACCGTGAAAAGCGTTAAAGGCATGGCGATATCGAAATTCATACACGCACATAAGAAAAACAAACATTTATCTCTTTATACCAGAGTGAAATGCGATTAGGATTGCACCTAACTGGTGGCAGAACGCTTCCACGTTGAAAGTTTAATCTGTCTTGTTTGACTTGAAGCACTGTGGTCAAATCGTGGATGTTTACAGTAGCTTTTCAAAATCTTGTTTTCATTACGGATTAATAGGATGGTTGACAAAATAAAAAGGCGCACTCAAACAACAAGTAGCTCAGTACTCTTCACCGTAATTCTATACCTGCCAAAGTTTCTTGCAGAAAGTTTTGGGATAGGCTGGATTCACTTGTTTCCAGACGCTAGGACTTTCTAAAATGGAAAACACGCTGAAGACACACAGTGAGGATGGCTCGGCTGCATGGAATGTGAGACCTACTCCCGTGTTAAGGGCACACTAAGTATGCGGAAATAGCCGGTTCTACAATAGGACTTGTTTCAGGCGGGCATGAAGGAGACTTATGTGCCATTTTTTTAGGAAATATATCTCCAAAGATGTTGCTTACGATTATGATTGAACCGGATACCGTAAGAACAGCTGGGCTTCATTTGAATGTTTTTAGAAGTGTCTTCAGGAAATGGAACTTCAGGCAGAAGAAACCTTGCTTATTGGAGACAATGCAAAATGATGACTAGACAGCTGCAGAAAAAGTTAACGAAGAAATGCTTTGGCCATCAAGTCTTAAAGGCAAAGTTGTAATTCAAGATGGCTAAAGAAGCTGTAACCGCTTCTTCGGTTCGGATTGTTTCTGTTCCTTGCTTGGGAATGGTGTTAATAACGAAATCCACAATTTCCTCTAGGTTAAGTCCTTCACACTTGACTATTTCATAAAGTCCATGAATTGGGGCTCCAAAAGCCAAGAGAATCCTGTCAGCTTTTCGCCATCTTTCAGCTATCCCTTCAGCAACATTAACAAGTGGCACGCCATACTTGGATGTGGCAATTGTTAGATCGAAACTTTTAGTTTTCACTATCTGTCCGAAGGACAAGTTTTCTGTTGTAACCCTGTAACCCCAGTATTCTAGTATTTCGTCAGGCTGCACCAGTTCAGCTTCAACCCGCCTGTCAACCTTTGTAACTCTCACTGTAACCCGCTTACTGGTTGGCAATTGCGTGCCCAAGATAGTTGCTGGTTTTTCAATTCCTATATCTACGAGCACACCAGTCTTCGTTTTAGATAAAGTGACTCCTTCACGGTATTCGCCAACTTCCAAATTCTTCATCAGCCGATTCAGTGGATGATGAGGCGTTCGCATTGGTGGGAGAACACCAGCATACCTCAATTCAGGTCTGAGCCTGAAAAGTTTCTTCCGCAAATACTGCGGCGTGTCCATATAGGAGAGTAAGGCTGCAACCAAATCCATATCTGAAGTTTGATTTACACGTGGATTATCTGAATAGACAATAATTTCGTCAACTCTGAAAATCGCAGCTGCTCTACCAATTAAACCCACCTTCAAAGTTTTGTCTCGCAGGTGTGGGACATCAGATATAATTGAGGCGGGTACAGCAATGGAAATTTTTCTCTTAGGCAAGCTGTTTTCTACCTTCGCTGATTAAGGACTGTTTTTCATGGATAAAAGTCTTGATAATCAATGTTGACCCTTTTGTTTTAAAAGGTAGAGACACATAGAAATCTATGATTAAATGGTGAGGAGTGCATGAATCTTGTCATCGACAACTCTGGATAATCCTGATGAGATTAAGAGAATTGACCAAAGTAATATGCTTTCATTCTGTTTAAAATCTCATAAACATTGTCAAGAAGCAGCAAAACTGGCTTTGACTGTACCGATCAATTATTCAAATCCTCAAGCAATAGTCATTGCTGGCGCTGGAGGTTCAGCGATTGGTGGAGAACTCCTGAAAGACTGGACAATGGATAGAATTAATATCCCTATTGAAGTCTGCAGACAATATTCCTTGCCGGCTTATGTGAACGAGAAAACTCTGATATTCGTTGTAAGTTATTCCGGAGAAACTGAAGAAACTTTAGGCATGTTTCTTGATGCAATTAGAAGAAATTGCATGATTTTTTGCATAAGTTCTGGTGGAAGGCTCCTAAAAATTGCTGAACAGCTGAATTTGCCGTATTTACGTGTGCCTTCTGGAATGCCTCCACGTGCTGCTCTTCCCTATTTGTTTCTGCCTATGCTGATAATATTAGCGAAGCTTGGCTTAGTTTCTGATGTTAACTCTGAAATTTCTGAGGCTATTGAA
Source organism: Candidatus Bathyarchaeota archaeon (assembly GCA_004376975.1). The sequence goes on along the minus strand of SOJA01000163.1, from coordinate 15,920 downwards.
GTATTGGAGAAAGCTGAGTGTGACAACTCTGCTGAAACTCCTCTTAGTGACAGTTTTTCTAAGGTTTTGGCTTCCAAAATTAATGGAACGGTTCCCGTAGTTTATGGTTTTGGGATTTATCGTGCTGTTGCCCAACGCTATAAGCAGCAATTCAACGAAAACAGTAAGGTTCCAGCTAAATGGGAGTTTTTCCCTGAACTCAACCATAATGAACTTGTGGGATGGGAAGCAGCAAAAGAGCTTACAAATTTTTTTTCCGCAATTTTCATTCGAGATAGAGCTGAACCTGAGGAGATAAAGCAGAGAATTGAAGTTACAAAAGAACTGATTTTTGAAGACTCACAGAGGATTTCTGAAGTCTGGATTGCCGGCGAAGGCAAGTTAGCTAAGATGCTGTACTCTGTATATATTGGTGATCTTGCAAGTGTATATTTAGCTATATTGCGAGGTGTAGATCCTACACCTGTGAAAACAATAAGTTTGTTGAAGGAGAAAATAACGCAGAGCGGGGTAAAGGAGAGAGTAATAGACGAATTACAAAAACTCTGTGAAAAATAATATCCAACTCACACGTTTTCCCTTATAAAATCAGCGAACGCTTTTTCAGCAGTTTTAAACGACAATAGCTGGGGTGGATGCTTGAAGGCATATGCGGAGATGGGTAGTATTGCTCCTTTCATTTTTCTGTTTAAGGCAATTTTCACTGCTCTTATCACATCGAATAGGGCTGAACCAGCATTTGGCGCGTCAACGGTTGAGAGTCTTAAATCTATCTGCATGGGCACCTTGCAAAAGTATGATCCTTTGATCCAAAGGTAGCTGTCGCGTTTGTTTTCCAAAAAGTCAACATAGTCGGTGGAGCCAGCTACGACAGCAGCTTTGTATGGTAGTGCTGTTTCAACAGATCTTGTCTTAATACCCCGTTTAACATCTCTTGTTCGTTCTAGGGTGTCTAACGATTCAGTGCCTCCTCCAACATCAAGCTGATATGTTTCGGTTATGTGAACTCCATGCAATGAAAGCAGCTTCAGCAAAGTCTTATGTAAGATTGTGGCGCCCACTTGGTCTATTAGGTCGTCGCCTACGAGTGGCAGTTCCGCCTCTTCGAAGCGTTTGGCCCATGTTGTATGGCTGGCAATAGAAACTGGTGTAGCATTAATAAAGGCACATTCAGCTCTTAACGCTTGCTCAGTGTACCATTGAGAAGCCTTAACCGCTCCGCTTGGAAGCAAGTTGACCACGATTTCAGCATCTGTTTCTTTCAGTGTGTCTACAACGTTTACTTCGGGTAGATCGCTAACTTCTACAACCTTTCTTGTATATTCCCCTAACCCATCTAAAACTGGACCTTTACTCACTATGACACTGGTTTGTGGAACATTGCTAAGTTTTACAGTGTTGTTTGGAGAAGCAAATATGGCTTCAGCCAAATTCCTCCCAACTTTTCGATCGTTAACATCGAACGCTGCAACTATTTGAATGTCTCTCGGATGGAAGCCTCCTAAGAAGAGGCTGCGCAGTCCAATATACTCTTCCTCTCTTTCGCTGTTGCTATAATACTGCAAACCCTGAACAAGGGCTGATGCACAATTTCCAACACCCACCAAAGCAGTTTTTATCTTCGGCAAGTCTAACACCTTGTAAACATCTCCCTATTTGAAGTCCGCTTTATAAAGTGCTATGCTACCCTATGGTTAAAAAACGGAAATTGTTGAACATTTGCAATTGGAATGATGGATTAAGCTTTTCAGGATGATGCTAACTGTTCCATTGGTACATACTCTTCCTTTATGTTTAACCTTTGAATCACATCCTTCCATAATTCTAATCCTTTTCCGGTTCTCCATTTCTGTGGTGCTGGTAGGCTCAAAACCAGCAATTTGTCGTCTTTCTCAATTCTTTCCGCCGTTATACACTTACCGCTTTCAGGATGCACAGGAGTGATAATGTCAGGAGCCATTGCAGCAAGTTCTCCATCTCTATAAGCGACAAGCACTTCGTTTTTTGCTTTAAATTCAAGTATGCTCCCTGCGTACTTATGTATTCCACGGAGTTTTACGTTAACGAACGTGAAGCCCATATCAGTCTCTTGTTCAGCATGATCCACAATGCCTTCAAAAAGGTTGAGGCCGCCTGTTTCGTTCAAAACCGCCTTTACAGGGTTGGAGGTTGTTCTTAACAGCCGTCCGATTTGCATGCATTTTGACAGACTGAGTTGAATTGGTGAAGTCTTCACTTGTTCACCTGTCAGTATTCTTCTAGCTGTGTAAGCGCTGTTGTTCCACTCAGCTGCGAGAACACGGGCAATTCTTTCAGCAGCCTTTAAATCCTTGGTTTCTTCAACAATGACTACTGTTTTTGCGTGCAAGTCTGCAACAACCATCGGGGATAATGGAATGTCATCAATTGTGTAAACTTTCAAATGGACTTCTGGAACAGATCTACCCGCACCATCTGCATCTACAACTGGAATGCCGCATCTAGCAGCAACGTCAACAGCCGATAAAGTGTTGAAACCTCCTAGCTCCACTGGAATGATGGCATAAGCAGAAAAACCTACGTATTCTTCCAAGATCCTCAAAGCTTTAACCGCTGCATCAGCGTCATATTCAACTGATGTCGTGGCACCCACACATGCGAAATTAACGATTTTCGCATTATTAGGCACTTCTGAAGGTGCAACAAGTCTAACGGTGTAACCTCCAGAAGCCAGCTTACCCACTATTCCATAGCCTGTTTCAGGGGCACCTCCTCCCCCAGCGGAAAAAATTGCTGCACCATCAACCAAATCCAACATGTCTTGAATGGTCAAAGTTCTCAATTTTAGATCACAACCCTTGCTATTTTAAAAACCAATACTTAAACCGTAGTTTGCTCCAACTTCCGTTTAACCCAGTTTTCCAGCTGCATCTCCATTATTTCTTTTAACTCCTCAACACGTTTTGGGAAGCGCTTCAAGGTTTCGCAAGGAAAATTATCGCATTCATAACAGAACCTTATGCCTCTTTCAACGCAACACTTGCGCAAGGGGCAGTCACCCCAACCCCCACCTCCCCTGCAACCACCAACACAAAGATTAATCTCCTTAGAAATCCATTCTAAACCTTCTACGAAATTTTCAAAATCAAAGACCTTAGCAGTATCGGCAAAAGGCTTAAGCTCACTATGACTCTTAACAACTTCCCGCAAATTTCTGGCTGCATCTCTAATTGTGCCAGTGTAATAGTCACACAACCGGCAATAAATACCACAATAAGCCACAAGTTCGCTTTCTTTTACATAACCACTCATCTTCAAGATTTCTCAAATCACTTGTTGTCCAGAATATCCTAAAAGGATTTCTTAAGAAGTGCTAGAAGCCAATGTTTTATATTTCGTAAATCCTAAGAACTTCTGGACACTTAATTCAGAGAGGTTAAGCAAATATGACAGACGAAACTAAAGCTCATGACAAGTTTACATTAATTAACGAGTTAGCACGCCGACGAGGGTTCTTCTGGAAATCCTATGAAATATACGGCGGAGTAAGCGGTTTCATAACCTACGGTTTTCTGGGCGCTAAGCTGAAACAGAACATTGAAAAAAAAGTGAGAGAACTGTTTGTAAACAAACTTGGAATCCTAGAAATCGAGTCTCCGATAATTGCTCCAAGCAAGGTTTTTGAAGCCTCAGGTCATGTGGATCATTTCAAAGAGCCTATGGTTGAATGCATAAAATGTAAGAGAAAGTTCCGTGCAGACCATTTGCTCCAGGAGTTTGCGAAAATCAGCGAGTCTGAAGCTGAAAAGCTAAGTCTGAAGGAAGTCAAAGAGGCTATTGAAAAACATGATATTCGCTGTCCAGACTGCGGAAGCACTTTCAGCGAACCAAAATACTTCTTAACAATGTTCAAGACAACCATCGGTCCCTATTCCGAAGCCATTGGTTATGGCCGTCCCGAAGCAGCTCAAGGAATATTCGTAGAATTTAAACATCTATACGGAATGGCAAGAGAAAAACTTCCCTTTGGAGTGATTCAAATAGGTCACGTCCTAAGAAATGAAATCTCGCCTAGACAAGGATTAATAAGAACGAGGGAATTCACCATAATAGACCTTGAATTCTTTTTTGACCCAGAAAAACCTAGCTGTTTCTTACTGAAAGATTTCGAAAACGAGACATTAAGGCTGATCACAGCTGAAAACAAGATGCGTGGCTCAGAACAAATTACAGAGGTTACAGTGAAAGAAGCATTGGCGAAGGGCTACATTAAGGCTGAGTGGCAGGCAATCTTTATGACTATAGCTAAAAAATTGCTGATTGACCTTGGTGTGCCTACTGAAAGACAGCGTTTCATCGAAAAACTTCCATGGGAAAGAGCCCACTATGCTCTTCAAAGCTTTGACCAAGAGGTTCACGTTGAACGTTGGGGCTGGGTTGAAGTCTCTGGACACGCTTACCGAACAGACTATGATTTGAAGAGACACATGCAGTTCAGTGGTGTAGACCTCCGCGTCTTTAAGAAATACGAACAACCAGTTGAGAGGGAACAAACGATTGTAAAACCTTTGATGGCTAAGCTTGGACCAGTTTTCAAAGAAGATGCTGCAAAGGTTGCAGAGATGCTTTCCACAGTTGACCCAGAAGAAGTTGAGGTTTTAATCAAGAAAAACGGTTATTACATGCTTGGAAAACACAAGGTTCTACCAGAACACATAGAAATCATACATAAAAAGACCAAGGAACGGGGAAAAAGGTTCATTCCGCATGTTATTGAACCAAGTTTCGGCTCAGACAGACTAGTTCATGTAGCTCTCGAATACGCTTACCATCTCAAAGATGGCAGGGCAGTATTGAGCTTTCCACGGCATCTAGCTCCAATACAAATTGGCGTCTATCCTCTAGTAGGAAAGGACGGTTTGCCCGAAAAGGCATCACAAGTTTACAAAACATTGCTTCACGAAGGATTCATGGTGGAATATGATACAGCTGGTTCTATCGGTAGAAGATATGCCCGCGCAGATGAGATCGGCATACCCTTAGGCATAACAGTAGATTATGAAACATTAAAAGACAATACAGTTACGGTTCGGGACCGTGACTCATGGAAACAGGTCAGAAGCAGAGTCAAAGAATTACCGCAGCTTTTACATGAATATTTCCTTTGGAAAGCCAACTTCAAAGATCTAGGCGAACCCTTTGAGGGCTAAAGTTACGTTACCTTTTTTAGTACTTCAGCATATCTACTGTTAGAAATTCAGACCGCATTTTCGCGGGTGGAAGAAAACTTGGCGTTCCCTGCAGAAACTGAGAGGCGTGTGAAACGTAGAGCTTTAAACGTTTCCGGAGACCACTTCCGAAAAGTTTTAGATTTAACCAGACTTACCCCTCAAATCATAGACTGCTTCTTAAAAAATGATAAGGAACAAGCAAGGCAGCTTTTCAACATTGTTCGAAGCAAAGAAGATGAAGTTGACGAAGCTAAGCGTTTAGTCTCACGAGAACTTGCTGAAATCGGAGCAATTCTTCTGAGTAGAGAAGACTTCGTAAGATTCACAAACTTAACAAGCGAAATTGCAGACTTCTGTGAAGGCGTAGCTTTCCGCCTGCTTGAAATCATGGAGCATGATTGGAGCGTGCCTCTGGACATAAAAGAGGACTTGCTTAGGCTTTCAGAAGCCGTTTTGGAGGCTGTGCTTAAGCTAAGGGAAACCATGATGGTTCTAAGTTATGGCTCAACTAAAGTTATGGAGAAAGCCAAAGACGTGGAGATTGCAGAACGGGTCGTTGACGAGCTTTATCGCAAACTTGAAATTAAACTGCTAAGCAGCCATCTCGATTTTCCACCCTTAATCCTCTTAAGGGATGTTCTACAACTTTTGGAAGATTCCGCTGACAAAGCTGAAGACGCCGCTGACGCTGCCAGAATATTGTCCTTTATCATGTAAAAGGCGAAAAAACACATGCCTAGAAAAATCAAAGTGGAATTCATTGAAAACTTCCTAATTGTATGGAACCCAAAAGACGGATCAGAACTTTACAAAATGGGGTTCTATGGAAAACCTCTCGGAATTCCAAAGCCTAAAACCCCGGAATTCAATGTTCCATTAATTCTGGATTTGATGGAAGGCGTTTACCTTGCTGGAAAACGAGCAATAACAGTGCATGAGGGTTCTGAAAGAAAAAAGAAGGTTACTTTGAGAAAGCTTCGTCAAAGAGCTAAGCTGTTATATGAAGAATTTGATGGAAAATATGCTGTTTATCATGATCTGCGCAGTAGCGGCTTTGTTGTAACACCGGGAATAAAGTTTGGATGCGACTTTGCAGTTTACAAGCATGGACCTGGCTTGGAGCATTCACCATACATGGTTTCTGTTAGAAAAGCCAAATCCGAGATGACAGCTACGGAAATTGTTAAAGCTGGAAGACTTGCAACAACTGTGCGAAAAAGATTCATCATAGCAGTGCCTGACATAGAAAGAGAAAAAATAAGATATTTGATATTCAAATGGTTTAGAGCATAAGCTAGAGAGCGCGTTTGCCTTTTAGACGATCAATCTTGTATAAAGCATTTATAAAAGGAACAAAAAACAATCATGAACCGAAAGAGGAGAATCAATAGATGCCAGAATCGATCAGAAGTTTCGTAGCCTTCGACTTGGACAACGAAGCAATCCTGGAAAAAATAATATATGTGCAGAACCTTTTGATTAAAACTGGGGCGAACTTGAAATCGGTTAAACCCGAGAACATTCACATAACTATGCGTTTCCTTGGAAACATAACCTCACCTATGGTTGAAAAAATTTTTGAAGAGATGAAAAAGGTTCAGTTCACGCCGTTCGACGTTAAGATTCATGGAGTCGGTGTCTTCCCACACTTGAGGTATCCACGAGTAGTATGGGTTGGAATAACAGAGGGTGCGGACCGCATGTGCAGTATTTTCAGTCAGCTGGAGCCCCGTTTACGCGGATTAGGGTTCAGACCAGATTCTAAAGGTTTTAGTCCTCACTTGACTATTGCCCGTGTGAAATCTGGAAGCAACAAGACTGAACTTGTGGAATGTATAAGTGAAAATGCGGATCGTGAATTTGGGATTGTTAGGGCCGAATGTTTGAGGCTTAAAAGAAGCAACTTGACACCTAAAGGACCCATTTACTCAACCCTTAAAGAGTTCTGTCCACAACAATAGCAAAAAGAGCTAACGTTTATGCAGAAAAAAATCGAAAAAGTTTGCTCATCCGTTTTGGAGAAGGTTACACCTAAAAAAGGGGAACGAGCTAAAATTGAGGCTTTAGCTGAAAAACTGGAAAAAAAGGTTGTTTCCGCATCCAAGGAGTTCGGCATAGAAACTCAAGTGAGAGTGGAAGGCTCTGTTGCAAAGGATACATGGCTCAGCAGAGAACCAGACATCGACATTTTTATGCGTGTACCAACAACGATACCCCGTGAATTCCTAGGAGAAACATGTCTGAAAATAGCTAGAAAAGCTACAGAAGGCCAAAAACAAGTTGAAAGATTTGCGGAACATCCATATCTGGAAGCAGTGGTTGAAGAAACAAGAATCAATGTTGTGCCCTGCTACCAAGTTAAACAGGGAGAGTGGTTAAGCGCCACAGATCGTACACCCTTCCACACAGACTATGTGAAAAAACGTTTGAAGGAGCAGATGATAGGCGAAGTGCGGCTGCTAAAGAAGTTCATGAAAGGAATAAGTGTTTACGGCGCAGAAATTAAAGTCGGCGGATTCAGCGGCTACCTGTGCGAACTTCTAATTCTGCACTATGAATCCTTCGTGGATACGCTGAAAGCATTTTCACAACACAAAGGACTAGCCATCGACCTCGAAGGTTATTACAAGGGAAGAGAAAACGAACCAGCACTTTTGTTCAATGACCCCTTGATTATGATTGATCCAGTGGACAAAAGGAGAAATGTTGCTTCCGCAGTGCAATCACACAAACTCTACACTTTGATAGCTGCTTCACGAGCTTTCCTAAGAAATCCCAACATAGAGTTCTTCTACCCTCAAGAAACAACTGCTTTATCAATAGAAGAGCTGAAACGGAAATTGAAAGAGAGTGGGTCCACAATGATTTTCCTGACTTTTGGACAGGTTAATGTGGTTCCAGATGTTCTTTGGGGTCAACTCTACAAGTCCCAACGCTCATTGCGTAAGCTGATCGAATTGAACGGTTTCAAGATTTTGCGAGCCCTTCCATGGAGCGACGAGAAGACCATCAACATGTTCATCTTTGAGCTTGAGCAACAATCAATTCCATCCGTAAAGAAGCATTCCGGTCCACCACTTGCAAAGAAGAATGCGTGCAAGAAATTCTTGAAAAAACATTCGAGTAGCCTAAACACTGTGTCTGGACCGTACATTGAAGATGGAAGATGGTTCGTGGAAATAAACAGAAAATACGTGGATACAACCGTGCTACTGAAGGAGAAATTGAAGGATGGCGGAAGAAACGCTGGCGTGGCTGAAAAAATCTCTAAGAATCTTCACAAAGGATTCAAAATTTTTGTGAACGAGGAAATAACAGCGGTTTACAAGAAAAAAAGTGAATTTGCAAAGTTTTTGACTGAGTTTTTATCTGGGCAACCTAAGTGGCTGAAACATGCTTAAGCAATATTAATGCTATGCCAAGCAGCCAGCAGTAGAATGCAAAAAAATGGAATTTTTCTCTGGCTACAACTTTCCAAAGCAGTTTCAAGGCAAAGTATCCAACAAGCATCGCTATGATTGTCGCGACAAGGATTTCACTCCACTCTAGACTTGAGGATGCCAACTCACCGAACTCCTCGTAAGCGGTAAAACCTAAAGCGCCCAGTATAGCTGGAATCGAAAGTAAGAAAGAGAACTCGAAAGCTTTTTCCCGTTTGATTCCAAGCAAAAGTGCAACTGTGATGGTTGCTCCGCTTCTTGAAATGCCCGGAATTATTGCTATGCCTTGTGCCACACCCATAATTATGGCTGTCGAGTAGCCTATCCCATTGGTTTTCTCTTTCCCAAACTTTGAAGAATAAAGTAGTGTACCGCAGAGTAAGAATGCTGCGCCAATTGCTGAAACGTTTTTGAACGTACTTTCTATCGACCAACCAAAGATTAAGCCAATCACTATTGTTGGAATAACCCCGACAATTATCAAAGGCACCATTTTTCCATACTCTGTCTTGAAGTCTAAACGTGAAAGAGCTGATAGGATATTGCTGATTTCTTTTCTGAAAAACACTAAAATAACCATTAAAGTTCCAGCATGCAGGATAACATCAAAAAGCACAGGAACCTCCAACTCCAAAAAAATCTCCAACAGCCTTAAATGTCCAGTGCTTGATATTGGAAGCCACTCTGTTAAACCCTGAACAACTCCCAGAATGATGGCTTTTATTAACTGATCCAAGATTTCCGCCGATTCCTTCTTTTTGAACAGATTAAGTTTAAAAGGTTAATCCATAATAATTTTCATTCTGCATGTGGTGTTTCATATGAGCAAATATCCTTCTGGCAGTCCTGAAGACCGTGAAACATTGGCTAAAATGTTCACTGAAGAATTACTTGACTTCTTCTTTCTCCAAACTAGAAACTTGTGGAGGGTTGATGGCTTATACTTTCTGGGCATAGAAGAGAAGTTTGGCACTGAAGCTGCAACAGAAATTGATGCTGGAGTATGGCAGATCATGGCAAAAATTGAAGCGAAAAGCTTACGAAGAATGTTTAGAGTGGATGAAAATGCGGGCATCCCAACGATATTGCGTCTTTTGCAGAAGTCAAGCTGGGCCTTAGATCAACCATTCAAGACAATCGAGATAAGCAATAGCAGGGCTGTTTTAAGCATTGACAGATGCAGAACGCAAGAGGCACGTTTGAAAAAGGGTCTAGGCGAGTTTCCATGCAAAAGAGTCAGGTTTGGATATTTGAGAAATTTTGCAGAAACACTAAATTCGAATGTTGAGGTGAACTGCATTATTTGTCCTCCAGGTAAGCACCCTGAGAATTTGTGGTGTAAATGGGAGTTTATCCTGCGTAAGTGAGTTTTAACTGATCATGTTTTGGTTTTAGAGTTTCGATATTCCTCAATGGTTTTCTGTAACGTCCTTTTTGCTAGGCAGGCGCAGTGGATTTTCTGTTTTGGTATGCCTTCGAGGAAACTAACTATGTCTTCCTCTGTTATTTTTTCTGCTTCTTCCAAGGTTTTTTCCTTCACCATTTCCATTAGGGCTGATCCTGACGAAAAGGCTCCTGCACAGCCTATTGCTTGGAATTTCGCGTCTTCTATTACGTTAGATTTGATTTTTAGGTAGATTTCCATGGCGTCACCACATGGCCCGGTATAGGCTAGGTGAGCACTCGGGTTTTCTATGTGTCCAACATTCACTTTTTTCATAAAGTATCTTATTGCTTTCTTCGAGTACCCTGATTTCTCCAGCAATCTTCTAACTTCACTCATAGTACTCCCTTGACCGACGGTATTCATTTGATTCCTCATATTAACTTTTTTTGCTCTTTCGCAGACACAAAATTTGATATTCTCACACCTACAAGCCGTATCTTCCTACCTGACCTGAGATAATCCTGTATAAGCTGCTTCACAATATTCTGTAAATCTTGCAGACGACCGGTTACAAAGAGCAAAGTTTTCCCATGTGTATGAGTTTCAAAGTTTTCGTAACGCACTTTAACTGTAACAGTTTTGAAAAAGAGGTTCTGCTTCACCGCATCCTTGTATACCTCTTCTGAAAGTTTATCCAAAGTGTGATGGATGAGCATGTGATCCGCAGTATCTTCTTCAAAGGTTAAATCACGACTGATGGATTTGACTTCTCTTCTTTCCTCAACTTCACTCTTGTCAATTCCATGCGCCATCAAATAAAGTTGAGCACCCATCACACCGAAGGCTTCCGTCAGCACCGCAGGATCATAATTGGCCAACTCTCCAATGGTTTTTATTCCTATTCTATTAAGTTTCTGCTCAGTCTTCCGCCCAACCCACAAGAGCTTACGCACAGGCAATGACGCCAGAAACTTCTCAACATCTTCGTCTTTAACAACTACTAGGCCATCTGGCTTCTGAAAGTCGCTGGCTATTTTTGCCACAAGCTTGTTTGGGCCTATGCCTATTGAGCATACAATCCCCTCTTTCTCTATGATTTCTCTTTTTATGTGACGTGCCAGAACTTCAGCTTCATCATAATTCTTCGACCTGGAGGTTACGTCAAGAAAAGCTTCATCTATTCCCCACCGCTCGAATTTATCGCCATGTTCCCGCAGTATGTCCATTATCTTAATTGAGACCTTTGCGTAAAGTTCATGGTTAACCAGCTGGTAGATAGCTTCTGGACAAAGCTTCCAAGCTCTTGAAATAGGTATGCCCGATTTAACACCAAACTTTCTCGCCTCATAATTGCAAGTGCTGACGACGCCCCTTCCCTTTCCTTCTTTAGGGTTGGCTCCTACAACAACTGGTTTACCCTTGAATTCTGGATGTTCTCTTTCCTCAATTGCTGTGAAGAAATGATCCATATCTATATGAAGTATTATCCTGTCTTTTCCGCTCATAACTTTCCTTTTCCATAGATGTCGTTTCTTGATAACTTGATGGTTATTTTGATTTGAACTTATCGGAACAAATATGTACGAGATTGAGCCTATGCTTAGTTTTGCTAAGGATTCCCTGTTCATAATCCTTAATGCTGCCCTGTTGATGATAGTAGAGGCAATGGAGGAAAGCATAGATGAAAGTATTTTCAAAAGATGATGCTCAACAGGCGGTAGTTGACTTCCTTAGAAAGGAAAGGAACACAGAGGAGATAGCTGTTGCTTCAGTTGAGCAGAAAGATGGTGTTTGGATAGTCGATGGTACGTGCCCCATAGATTTGCAAGGGCATCCATGGACTGAAAGATTCGAAGTTATTATCGACCGAAAAGGAAAAATAAAATCCATGAACTTTACGTTGCTATAGACGACTCAGTGTTCAAGTTTCAGTTTGCCATCTCTAATTGTGTAAAGCGTATCTGCTATCTCAACTATTTTTTCATCATGTGTTGCCACGATAACAGTAGTCTTGTGGTTTCTGTTTATGTTATAAAGCAAATCAATTATTTCTTTAGCTGTTTTTGAATCAAGCTCGCCTGTAGGTTCATCAGCAACTATCACTTCAGAGTCGTTAGCCAAGGCCCTTGCTATGGCTACTCGTTGCATCTCGCCTATGCTTAGCTCTTTCGGCCTATGGTAAAGCCTATTGCGTAAACTAACATTTTCAAGCAGCCTCCCAGCTTTTTCTCTTTGCTCTTTTTGTGACTTGCCAGCTAAAAACATGGGCAACTCCACATTTTCCAATGCGCTGAGCGTTGGCAACAAATTGAAGGTTTGAAATACAAAGCCAATTCGGAAAAGCCTTATTTTTCTTAGCTCACCGCCCCCTAAGAGTGAAGCATCCACGTCATCAATGAATATTTTTCCACAAGTTGGCTGATCATTTAACCCAATCAGGTTCAGCAATGTTGATTTTCCAGACCCTGAAGGCCCAACGATCGCTATGAATTCTGCCTCATTGACTTCTAAGTTAATCATGCTGACTGCGGTTATTTCCGATGAACCTACACGAAATTTCCGCGTCAAGTCCTCTGTTTTAATTCTCATTAGTATTCAGCTCTCAAAACTTCTGTAATGTTCATTCTTGTTGCAGCTATGGATGGTATGACCCCTGCAATGCAGCTTACTGTTACTGTGGATACTAAAATCTCAAGCATAAAGGACAATGGAACGACTTCAAAGACTCCAGGAAAGAACAGTGTGATCGGGATACCAGTATATGTGCTGCCTAGCCATAATGCGCCGATTGTGCCGAATACCAATCCAATGAGGCCACCAAATAATCCTATGAGAAAGGTTTCAGTCATAACTACCCGGACGATAAAGCCTCTAGACGCTCCAATTGCAACTAAAGTTGCAAAGTCCTTCCTTCTTTCAGAGACGTTTATTACCGCTACCACTGTCACAAGCACCATGCTTAGGAAGAAAAGAACGCTTTTTATCCCCATATTCCATGCTTCAACTTGGCTGAGTATAGGTTCAGTCAACTCGTTTCTCTCATGATCTGATAAAGCCATTACATAGCTAATCTTTTTCTCAATTCTATCAGACAGTTCTTTCTCATCTGCCTTTTCATCTGGCGTAACGATCACCATGTTGACTTGCATAGGATATCTGAATGTTTCTTGAGCCAGTTTGAGCGGCATTATTACTGAGCGAGATAGAAACGCAGAACGTGTTTCCATGATCCCTGAAACTTCTAATTCATGTTTTTCTATTTCGATTGTTGAGCCAACGGTCACATTGTACTGGCCAGCTAAAGAAGGCCCTACTACAACTCTGCTGTCAGATTCTGCTGAAGGCCAACTTCCATTTTTCAACGTTGTCGAACCAACTAGCACTGACCAGTTTCCGGCAGGTATTCCAATTGTAACGTCAAACGGAAAAGATTGAGTTCCTTCGTTCTCCAGTTTAAAGTTGAGATTGAACAGCATTGGCACAACTGCTTCAACTGCGTCTATATCTTTCAACGTGTTAACTACACTTTCTGGAAGGGCTCCTCCAATTGGGAATGCTTGGATGATAAACACACCTCTAGCGACGACAACAATCTTACCGTTAAAATACACATTCATTTCTTCAATAACCGTCGTATATCTTGTCGTAGCTGCCACTACAGCTACAGTAATTGTCACAGCTAAGGCGACGCCGATAATGCACAGTAAAGATCTAAGTTTTCTGCGAAAAAGATTGCGTAAACACATTCCTGTGACTCGTATGACCCTGTCCCCCTATTGCTAGAGGTCACTTTAAATCTCAATTTATATAAAGCATATTATTCATACTACAGTAGTTCGGTGAGATAAATGAGAAAAATATCGAAAAAAATCATCGCAAGTATACTGATATTTCTTCCAATCTTAGCAATACTGGGAACACAGCTGCATCTAGTAAAGGCTCAGCCTGCAGCAGCCAGTTTAACTGGAAACATCTTTGATAGAGGGTTGGATGAGAATGGGGATGGACTCTTCGATTTCTTGGAAATAGGCGTAGAGATTAATGTTGATGATCCAGCTGAGTACGAAGTGTATGTGAGCGGACTTGTTGGCAATGGCTCAAGTTATTGCTGGTTTGGGCAGTCCCAATCTGCTTATCTTGATCCAGGGATCAGACGGATTAACATCACTTTATACGGTCCACAAATCTACGATCAGCGCATTAATCCGGAAAATGTTTCTACTATATCATTGTATGAGATTGAGTATTTCTCATTTGGCGGAGAGGCTCGCTATTGGCTCGGCGACGAATATGATATTCCCCTTTCGGGAGGAAGTGGCTCGGGGGGAATCTATGTATATACTGAATTCAATTCACCGTTTAGAGATGCTGAAGCAAAATTCATAGTATATCCAAATGGTACCGTAACGTTGGCTGGACGTCTGGATTATGCTAACATGGTTCCGTTGAATTCGGGGCCCTCAATGCAAGGGGCAATAGGGATAACTGAAGATGGTGGTTTAGTAATAGCGTCAGTGGATAGCAGCATGGAAATTCCGGTGAAAGAAGCTTCAGAATTTCCCTTCAACTCAACAATACTCTCCATGCTTGAAACGTATTCTGATGGAGATGTTCAAAGCGAACTCAATGTTACGATGGGTTTACCATCTGGGATTGCTGAAGAATATCCATTCAATACTACAGATGTTACACTGGTTGGCACGTATTCAGATGGAGCTTTCGAGTTACAGCTAGATTTCTCCACGGAATTACCTTCATATGTTACCTCGGTGTTTCCATTCAACACTACGGACAGCATTTCTGCAACTGGGGAATATTTGGACGGATTGGTTCAGGGGACGATTACGTTTCACTTAGTATCAGGATTTCCACTTGGCGATATTACCATAGATTTTGAGGGAAACGAAACTGACCTGAGCCTTACAAGCGACGTTACCTTCATCTATGATGTTCCTATGCCTTTCGAGACAGCTCCGCCTTTCCCTGAATTCCCACTTAATAGGACAACACTAGATGAATGGCTTCTGGAAATAAACAGCAGCATCACTGGAACAGGGCAATACTCCTTATACAATATGACGATGGGCTTGTTTGAATGCACTCAGTTCATTACAACTCCAACCTATAGGATCACCGGTGCAGATGTGACATTCAATGTATCCGTGCACGGCAACTTCATCGAAACCTTAGCGTTGATTATGTCAGGATCAGCCCAAAACACGCTCATGTACCCCTTCTTAAACGCAACGCTTTCCTCAGTCGAAAGCGCCTCTTTCCAAACGGCATATACACGCAGTTCAAAACAGGTCTCTACATCGTTAACGTTCGCCTATGATGTAAGATCACTAGTAAATTACCTTGCTGCTCCGGAAGCGCGCGAGCCACTGCAGATTCCTCCGGAAATTCCCTGGCAATTGATTAACCTTACGTTTTCAATGGTGAAAGACGCTTCACTAAAGCTTGAATACTCAAGTGCAAACAGGGAGGTTCAGGTATATCTAACTGCTACTGAAAGCTTGTCAGAGTATTGGGACGAGATCGCTGTCTTATTACCTGACATTGTTCCCATAGAGGCTAAGCCTTACGTAGAGTTACTGCTGAACACGACATATTGCTCATTGGAATCTTATAGTGAGAAAATTCTGTACCAAAATGGCATAGTAGATATTGAATCAACGTACATTATTGAAGGAGATTTCAATGCTGAAATCAATCATGTGAAAAAAGTAGCGATGAACCTTCTCTCAATGATTAGTGGTGTACCCCAGCTGTCTTGGCAAATGGTATTTCTCAACCAAACAGCGATTGACATCACCGCATTCCAAGTGGACTATGACTTAGGAAATACGTCTCTCACATTCAGTTTTTCAGGCTTAACCTTGG
>SOJA01000226.1 GCA_004376975.1 Candidatus Bathyarchaeota archaeon | reverse complement strand
ATCTGGATACCTTCCTGATTTTTCAATTCGCAATTCTTAAAAAGAAAAGCTCATTATCTATGATATGTGATCTGTTGCCATGGGAAAACTTGAGAACCTTATCGTTTCAACGTTGGAAAGTTCCGATGAAGGGTTAACCCTCTCTGAAATTGCTGAAAAAGTCGTGCAACCCGAAAAGAAGGTTTTCAAAGCATTGCGCAAGCTGTTTCAGAAAGGCATAGTTAACGTGGAGAATCGTCACTACACACTTTCGAAGGGCTAAATCCAATTACGACCTGAAAATCCAAGTAAAAGTGAATATTGACGTCTGAACAAACTCATTTCGTCTTTTGCGAGTTTATCGCACGCGAGAAATGTTTTACGCGTCTATATATCATCAGCGTTTCCTGCCTGTTTCGCTTTTATATGTTAGGTGGAAAGGTGGGTAACGTATGATCTAGAGTCGAACTGGATCGCATTTTCTGACATTATCAAAACGTACTTAGCGCGCTGACGAATTTTTTTTCTAACCGGTCAGTTAGTTTTTTTCTTCGATTTTTAGTCTTGTGAAGAATGATAAGCAGCCGCTTTATTTTTTCGGCGTTTCTTCTGTATAGCCTAAAAGATCTCTTAAAGACTTTACTTCTTCCCGCATCATGCTTACTTCACTTTCAAGTACACTAGCTTTTGATTCCGCCATTTTCTTCAGTTTTACAGTTTCAATCATCAGGCTTGCTCGTTCAGCCTCCAAACCTTTTATTTTTTCACGCAGCTTCTTAGTGTGCATAAGCGTTCCCTTCGCATTCTTGATTTTCTTAAGTATGTTCTCTGAGAACATAGACTCTAATGACCTTTCACTGCAATATTTATTGTGGAATTAAATTATAGAAAAATCTTCTATGTACGCGTACTTCATACTTTTAATCATCTTTCTTAAGCCTCTCCTTTGAAGAAAAGGGTTGTCAACGTTGCCCGCATCCAGGCGACTAGTGTTTACCTATCAAAGTTTCAGAAAATTATGAGGGGGGACTAAATCTGTAAAGCTCTTAATCAGTTTGATTGTACACTAGCCAGAATAATATAGATTTTGATTGTTTCGCTATTAATCCGACCCGTTTTTCTGTATGCGGGATGGTAGTCTGCACTAAGTGAGTGGTTACTTTCCAGCTACGTGGTTGCAGGCATGGAAAAACGTGTCCATATTCACAAAAGGTGGTAACAAAGAAAATTAGATAGAGGAACGCCTGAAAAATGATGTATAAAAATGGAGAATTTGAGGTTTTATGCCATTCCGCATTTCTTGAGCAGGCGTTGCCATCTTTCATCTGTTGTTCGTTGTATTTCTTCGAGTATTTTTTCGAATTGTGGAGTGAACAAGTGTCTGAAGCGTCTTTGCATTTTCAGGTATTCCCTCATAGGTTTCTTTTTCTCTGGTTTCAAGGCTATGACTTTACTTGCTGCTGACAACTGATATTCGCCATTTATTGCTTCCCATAACGGAAATAGGCATGTTTCCACAGCTAAACGTGAAATCTCGATAGATTTGCTTGTATCATATCGCCATCCTCTTGGACAAGGTGCAAATGCATGCAGAAAAGCTGGTCCATTCACCTCTATGCCTCTTCTAGCCTTTGTTATCAGATCTTTCCAATAGTGAGGCGATGCCGTCGCTACGTATGGCATGTCATGTGCAACCATGATGTTTCCAATCGGCTTTTTATACCGAACTTTTCCCGGTATGACCTTTCCAGCTGGTGAAGTGGTTGTGGATGCTCCATGGGGTGTTCCTCCGCTTCGCTGTATGCCTGTGTTCATGTAGGCTTCATTATCATAAAGCACGTACAGAAAATCATGTCCCCTTTCAACCGCCCCTGACAAGGATTGAATGCCTATGTCAAAGGTGCCTCCATCCCCAGCGAAAGCGATAACATCTATCTGTTCCTTCTTAATCCTTCCTTTCTTTTTCAATATCTTAATTGTTGCTTCAATTCCTGAGGCGTTCGCACCTGCATTTTCAAAAGCTGTGTGTATCCACGGTATAGCCCAAGACGTGTAAGGATAAATTGATGAGACAACTTCCATACATCCAGTAACGCTTGTCACTATTGTGGGTCCTCTTACAGCCTTTAAAACAAGTCTCAAGACTGTTGCTGGCGCGCACCCCGCACATGCTCTGTGACCAGACATGAAAAGATCTGGTTTCTCGGCTATGTCTTTTGCCGTAAACTTCCACTCAGAAAACATTCCATTTTCCTCCATTATCCCCTCAACCCAACATACCGAATCAGTTCTCCAGCCTCTTGAGTTTGCAGTATCCTTTGCAGATCTTCAAATATCCTGCGTATTTGACTTGGACTTGTGTCTCTTCCACCCAGTCCATAAATGTAGTTTACCAAGTATGGATGTGTAGATGCATCATAAAATACATGACGGACTTCATGGAACACTGGTCCTCCATATCCTCCGAAACTCATGCTTCTATCCATGACTGCCACAGCTTTCACGTTTTTAAGTGCTCTAACAATTCCCTCGACTGGCAAAGGTCTAAAAGTGCGGATTCTGAGCAAGCCAACTCTAACTCCTTCTGCCCTAAGCTCATCCACAACAGTCTTAACTGTTCCAGCAGTGGAGCCTAAGCATATGATGGATATTTCAGCATCATCAAGACGGTAAGACTCCAGCATTCCATCTCCATAGCGTCTCCCGCTCATGCCGGCGTATTCCTCATGCACTTGCTGAATGATTTTCGGCGTGTTTTTCATAGCTTCTTCCTGTTGTCGTTTGAACTCAAAATAGTAGTCTTGCAAGGCTATAGGCCCCATGCTCATGGGGTTTTCTGTGTCAAGCTTGAACGGAACATTTTTTCCTTCATGCGTTGTTACTAACGGAATTGGGCGGACTCCCACAAACTTTTTGACGATGTCATCTGGAAACACCTGTACATTCTCCAACGTGTGGCTTAGGGTGAAGCCATCCAAACAGACCATGACTGGCAAAAGAATATCCGGGTTTTCAGCAATGCGAAAAGCTTGAATTACAGAGTCGTATGCTTCCTGCGAGTTTTCAGCATACATTTGTATCCAGCCGCTGTCACGCTCACCCATGCTGTCTGAATGGTCGCAGTGAATGTTCAGTGGTGCAGACAAGGCCCTGTTAGCAATAACCATGACTACTGGTGTACGACACCCAGAAGCTACGTAAAGCATTTCATGCATTAGAGCTAAGCCTGGAGCTGCTGTAGCTGTGAATGTTCTTGCTCCTGTGGCTGAAGCTGTTATGCATGATGTCATAGCGCTGTGTTCGGATTCTACACAGATGAATTCTGTGTCGACTTCGCCGTTGGCTACGTATTCGCTGAATCTTTCCACAATTATGGTCTGTGGAGTTACGGGATAAGCTGCCACAACATCAACATCTGATTGCTTCGCGGCAAAAGCAACAGCTTCATCTCCGTTTAAAGCCAGCACTTTTTGTTTAACAACATTTTCCACTTCAACACACCTCTACTAAAGTTTCATCTCTATTGCTTTTGTTGGACATTCATTGGCACATATTCCGCATCCCTTGCAGAAATTATAGTCAAATTCAATATCTTCTTTTTCAGGATTCCAGTGGATTGCTCCATCCGGACAGAAAATCACGCATAACGTACATCGTGTGCACTTCTCTACGTCTCTCACAGGTTTGTAGGTTTTCCAGTCCCCAGTTAAATATTCCGTGCTTGGTTTCCAACATACACCAGCTAGCGGAATTTCTTTCCAACTTCTTTTTTGACTTATCACTCAAATTTTACCTCCTCATAAGCTTCTTTTATTACAGCCACGTTCTTTTCAGCAACATCCTGCCTGAAACGTTCTCTCACAACTCTTTCAATGCTCTCTAAATTCACTATTCCTGTGACGCGAGCGACACCGCCGAGCATAGCCGTGCTTGTGATAGGCCTTCCCAGAATTTTCATAGCGATTTCCGTTGCTTGCACAGTCAGAACTTTTCCTTTGTCTGTACTGAGCGTTTTTCTCATGTCAGTAGGAGTTTCTTTCGAGTTAACTATGATTATTCCCCCTTCGTTCAATCCCTTAGTAACTGGAACCGTTCTCAGTAATGTCTGGTCTAAGACAGCTACCACATCAGGATTATAAACTGCACAGTGTATCTGAATTGGCTTACCACTTACTCTTGTAAAGGCAGCTACTGGCGCACCCATACGTTCTGGACCGAACTCCGGAAAAGATTGAATGTATTTTCCTTCATGGATTGCTGCTCTCGCCAGCAATTCGCTGGCAGTCCATGCTCCCTGCCCGCCTCTACCATGCCATCTAACCTCAAAGATTTTTTCCAACGCATTTGCTCTCCATTAACCTTTCAACGTAATTGGGAAATCTAGCATATACACTTTTCTAAGCAAAAGTAGAAAAACGAAATGGCGATAACCCTGAAAACATCTTGTTCTTTTTTTCTGTAAACGTCCGAAAAATTCTTGATTCAAGGTTCAGCAACTTTGCCTTTCCTAATCTGCTCTGGATAGACTTGAAAACGTATTGAGAGATTCCGTGTTGCTTGTTTTCTTTAAGACAGTGCAGTTTACGCTGAAAAGGGATGAATCAAAACATCGGAAAATCATATAGTCACATCAAAAAAGGGGGTCATAAAACTAGGTTTTTGATAAACCGTACCACTTTTTTTATGCAGTAGTTTCATTTTTGAATTTACGGACGGTGATAATGAATTGGTTGTTTCACTGCGTTGCCGGTTCTTTCCATTTCTCTATGAGCAGCTTGGGATCTCCACCAGGCTTGAAACTTACTTTTACAAGTATGGAATCTGAGCCTTTGAATGGAAACATGCTGTCTTCAGCCAAGTACACCGGCAGATAAATCAAGTACTTACCATCTGTCCTTCTGAACAAACGTCCTCTACCTTCACTAACCATTTTGCTACACCTCGATTAAATTTTGGCTTAATAGGTACGTTAGTAAAGGGAGTATCTATATAAATCTTATTCTTATTTATCTCACAAAACTGTGATTATTGATTCACATAAGATATCTCAGTCATGGTACAATATTCACATTATCATGCGGATTTAGCATTCTGCTTAGAACAGATGCGTATCAACTGCAAGAAGAGGTTCCTCACTACTAAGTTTACTAAGAAATGTAAAAGAGCACACCTGATAAACACACTCTGCATTTTTCTCCTTCATACAATGCTTTTCCAGTTTATCTCCCTCCGAGATCAAAACGAATAATGAACTCAGGATGCCAGTAAGCTATCAAATAACTAAACTTAAATATCACTGAAAAACTCACAACTCATAACGCATCAGTCAGAGCCGCCGTAGCTCAGCTAGGTAGAGCAGCTGGCTGTTAACCAGTCGGTCGTAGGTTCGAGTCCTACCGGCGGCGCTTTTGACATTATTTTCGTAAACCCGCGACTCTTATGTTAGTATGCGTTAACACAGACATTTCCACTATACTTTGCACCCTTCTTCCTCTTTCTGCAATCTCATCGCCTCTGAATCTGCAACATCAACAATCAGCCAGCATCCAAGATTGGCTCTACTCAGAAATTGTTGAAATCAAGCTAGTAAGGTTTAAATAAAGTATGGTTTATTTCCGTAGTTAGCTTTAACGTTAATGGTTGGCGATAAATGTCAAGAGAATTCCGTCATATACTGCGAATAACCGGCACAGATGTAGGTGGTGCCCTAAAGATGCAGTATGCTCTAAAGAGGATTAAAGGAGTAAATTTGAGCCTTGCAAACGCAATTTTGAAAAAGGCTGAAATAGACTTGGATAAAAGGGCGGGTTTTCTGACAGAAGCAGAGGTTGAAAGAATAGAACAAATAATAGAGGATCCACCGAAATTTGGGATACCGAGCTGGCTTCTGAACAGAAGAAAAGATTTGGAGACTGGTAAAGATTTACACTTTATTAGAGCAGATCTTGATTTGAGAACCAAGATGGACATCAAACAGATGAAGGAGCTAAAGTCGTGGCGGGGGTATCGTCATGCCTACGGATTAAAGGTGCGTGGACAAAGAACAAGAACCACTGGAAGAAAAGGGAAAGCTGTTGGAGTGAAAGTGAAGAAGAGGAAGATGTAATCTTATGGGTGATCCTAAAAAGCAGAGAAAGAAATATGAAACTCCACGTTTTCCATGGCGGACAGCCGTTTTGCAAGAAGAGCTTGGACTTGTGGGCCAGTATGGTTTACGGAATAAGCGTGAATTATGGCGGCATAAAACTATGCTGTCAAAGTTCAGGGGGATAGCCCGTTCCCTTATGGGTGAGACACCTGAAGAACGCAAGAAAATGGAGAAGGAGCTTCTTACGCGCTTGAAAAAACTTGGCATAGTACATGAAGAAGCAGTTCTTGACGACATCTTGGATTCAACAATTGAAGATATCCTCGAACGAAGATTTCAAACAGTTGTTTTCCGGAAAAATCTAGCCAAGTCAATATACCAAGCCCGTCAACTGGTAACTCATGGGCACATAGCCATAGGAAACCAACGTGTAACTGTTCCAAGCTATCTAGTGACAAGGAAAGAAGAAAACCAGATAACATATACGCCTCACAGTCCCATCGCAAATTCACGTCACCCTCTACGTGAAAAAATAACAGTTGTTGCACCGATGGAAAAAGAAACAGAGGAGACTTAGCTCAAGGAGGAATATGATGAGCAGCAGTGGAAGTTCAAGTAAGAAAGTTGAGAGGTGGGGCGTCGTACATATTTACAGTTCCTACAACAACACAATAGTTCATATAACAGATATTTCAGGCGCAGAAACCATAGCAAGAACATCTGGCGGGATGTTTGTAAAGGCAGACAGAATGCAGTCTTCAACATATGCAGCCATGCGAGCAGCCTCTGCAGCAGCAGGGATCGCCAGAGATAAGGGAATAGAAGCAATACACATCAAGGTGAGAGCTCCAGGAGGTACTGGACCGAGAACTCCAGGCGCTGGTGCACAAGCAGCCATAAGAGCGCTGGCAAGATCAGGATTCCGCATAGGGCGCATAGAAGAGGTTACACCTGTCCCGCATGATGGAACACGAAGACCAGGCGGCAGAAGAGGAAGAAGAGTCTAGTCCAGCTTGTTCAATTTTCACTTTCACTCTTTAATAGAAAAGTTGAAATAATGCACCAATGTTCTATTGAACGACATAGCATTTACCATAGGCTATCTTGGAGTGTCCAAGTAAATGGAAATAGAAACAATTGAAAAGGATGACATATGTCTGCGTTTACTTATTCGGGGAGCTGATATCCCATTTATAAATGCCTTGAGAAGGATTATACTTGCGGAAGTTCCATGCATGGCGATAGATGAAGTTGTGATGATTGAGAACTCATCCATCTTACAGGATGAAATCATAGCTCACAGACTTGGACTCGTCCCCCTTAAAACCGATTTGGACAGTTACAACCTGCCTGAAGAATGCCCATGCAAAAGCGAGTTCGGATGTAACCTTTGCCGAGTTTCACTTACGCTTGATACAGAAGCAAAAGAAGGAACGAGAACTGTTTATTCAAGGGAGCTAGTCTCAGAAAACCCAGACATAGTTCCTGTGAGCGATAACATACCTCTCTTAAAACTAGCTAAAGAACAGAACCTGAAGCTTGAAGCATATGCAAGGCTTGGAAAAGGAAAAAATCACGCGAAATGGCAACCAGTTTCAACATGCACATACAAGTATTTCCCACAAATCAAAATAGGCAAGCAATGTAATGCATGTGGAAAATGCGTGGAGATTTGTCCAAGGAAAGTGTTGACGAAGGTTGGAGGCAAATTAGAAATTCACGATTTGATGACTTGCACTCTATGTCAAGACTGCATGGACGTTTGCCCAATAAAACCGCCAGCCATAGAAGTGAGCTGGAAAGAAGATACGTTTATATTCAACTTGGAATCCACAGGGGTGCTTTCTCCAGAAAGAATAGTGAGGGCAGCAGTCAAAATCCTGAATGAACAATTGAAGGAATTCATAGGGCAAATCAAGGTGAAGAAAAGTGGCAAAGCCTAAAACAGTAAATCCAGAGCTTATTCGGCTCATTCGCTTTCTGAGAAAGAAAAGCAGAGAAAACAAGGTTAAGATTTGGAAAGATGTTGCAGTACGTTTAGCAAAGGCTAGGAGAAAGCGTATAGCTGTTAACGTAAGCCGATTAAACAGGTACACGGAGAAAAAAGAAACAATTGTGGTTCCAGGCAAAGTGGTAGGTGCAGGCAAACTTGATCATTCAGTAACCGTGGCAGCCTTCGCTTTTTCAGAAAAGGCAAAAGAAAAAATAAGGACTGCAAGGGGCAAACCGATATCACTGCTCCAGCTTGTCAAAAAAAATCCGAAAGGCTCAAATGTTAAGATGATCGGGTGAAAAAAAATGAAGGCAACGAACCAGACAATTACGATAATAGATGCAGATCGCTTAGTTCTCGGCAGAATGGCTAGTATAGTTGCTAAACGACTCTTGGAAAACGAAAATATACTGATTGTAAACGCTGAGAAAACTGTTCTTTCAGGTAAAAAGAAAAGCAAAGTGGCAGAAGCAAAAGAGTTTCTTGAAGTAGGGCACCCTAAAAAGGGACCGTTTCATTATAGAAGACCGGACAGAATAGTTCGAAAAACTGTGAGGGGCATGCTCCCGTATAAACAGCCTAAGGGCAAACAAGCATATAAACGGCTTAAAGTGTTCATTGGAATACCAGAAGAACTCAAGCAGCAGAAAGTGGAAACTCTGGCAAAAGCTCGTGCTGAAAAGCTGAAATGCCCGTTTTTCATGCTTGGTGAACTTGCAAAAGAAATAGGGTGGAACCCTGGTGAATAGTTATGCCAGCTAAGAAGGTTTTGGTTATCAGTGGAAAAAGGAAAACGGCAGTTGCACGGGCCGTTGTTAGGCCTGGAATTGGAAGGATACGCATAAACAGGATACCCTTGGAAATACATGAACCAGAAATTGCACGTGAAAAAATAATGGAACCACTCATGCAAGCTGGAGATGAACTCTGGAAGCAACTGGACATAGACGTAAAAGTTTCAGGCGGTGGATACATGGGACAGGCTGAAGCGTCAAGAATGGTGATAGCGAACGCTTTATTAAAATGGACGAGGAGTTCGCGTCTACGCAGAGTGTTTGTCGCGTATGACAGAACGATGGTTGTTGGAGATCCCAGACGTAAAGAACCTAAAAAATTCGGAGGTCCAGGAGCAAGAGCTCGAGACCAGAAAAGCTACAGATAAAGGAGCTTGATTAAAAGATGATTATACCTGTAAGATGCTTTACATGCGGCAAATTAATTGGAGACAAGTGGGAAATTTTCTCGAGAAGAGTAAAGGCTGGAGAGGAACCTGGCGACGTTTTGGATATTTTAGGTGTTAAAAGATACTGTTGCAGGCGTATGCTATTATCTCATGTGGAGATCATAGATGAAATTCTACGATTTTATGAAGAAACAGAGAAGAGAAGGGAGGCAAGAAACTATTACTATTAAGCAATGGAAGGAGAAAACATGTCTACGGTTATTGAAGATGTAATTGCAAGAAAAGTTTTCAACAACCGTGGGGAAGAAACAATAGAAGTTGATGTTGTAACAACCTCAAGTTTTGGGAGAGCGTCAGCTCCAGCTGGAAAAAGCCGTGGAAAATCTGAAGTGGTTTACTATCCTCAAGGTGAAGTAGATCAAGCAATTAGAAAAGTTGAAGAAGTGATAGCTCCGGAACTAGTCGGGCTGAACGTGGATTTTCAAGAGGAAATTGACAAAACACTGCATGAAATTGACGGTTCGAAAGACTTTAGGGTTTTAGGGGGGAACACAGCTTTTGCTGTTTCACTAGCCAGTGTTGAGGCTGCAGCAAACTCCTATGGTTTACTTCTATTCCATTACTTAGGCGGGTCTATCATCCGTGATCTTCCATATCCTCTTGGAAATGTGATAAGCGGTGGAAAACATGGTAAAGGCAAAATTCCTGACATACAAGAATTTCTGGTTCTCCCTTACGGAGCTGAATCCTTTTTGGAAGCCGCTCTAGCCAACACTGAAATCCACAGAAGAATTGGCGACATGCTAAAGAAAAAGGACAGGCTCTTTGGTGGTGGAAAAAGCGATGAGGGAGCTTGGATTGCGAACATCGGAAATCTAGATGCTTTGGAGGTTTTGGCTGAAGCATGCGAAGAAGTGGGAAACGAATTAGGCTTCGAATGTGGTTTAGGCGTTGACGTCGCAGCATCCTCCCTGTGGAATGCCGCAAAGAAACAATATGCCTACCGAAAAGAAGGTAAAAAACGAGATTCAGGAGAACAGTTAGAGTTCATTTGCGAACTGATCAAAAAATACGATCTCGTATATGTGGAAGATCCATTCCACGAAGAAGACTTTACCAGCTCCGCAGAACTCGTCAATAAAGCAAAAAACTGCTTAATTTGCGGTGATGACCTGTTCGTCACAAACACTGAAAGATTAAGCCGCGGAATAAAACTGCATGCAGCCAACGCAATCATAATAAAGGTAAATCAAGTCGGCACACTCACCGACGCTTGGGAAGCCATTGAGTTAGCAAAGTGTGCTGGATATGTCCCAGTGATGTCACATCGTTCCGGCAGCACATGTAACTGGCACATAGCACATTTAGCTGTGGCCTTCAGGTGTCCAATAATAAAAACGGGAGTTGTTGAAGGAGCCAGAATAGCAAAGATAAACGAGTTGATAAGAATAGAAGAATTTTTGGGGGACAGAGCCAAAATGGCTGACCTCCAAATATCTTAGGGAGATGAGAGATTGTCAGATGTTAAAGACGAAAAATCAGAAATAGAAGAAGAAACAACACGTGTTACAGCAGAAGAAGAGTTTCTGCTACCACGAGACACACTTCTCTCTGCAGGAACACATATTGGAACAAGAATGAAAACAAGGGATATGGAGCAATTCATATATCGTGTCAGACCTGATGGTCTATTTGTCCTAGACATCAAAAAGACTGATGAACGTATAAGGATAGCCGCAAAGTTTCTAACAAGGTTTGAATCATCAAAAATCGTTGCTGCAGCAGCCAGACTCTACGCACAGGAACCCGTTGGAAAATTCTGCGAGGTAACAGGAGCGATTCCTGTTGTTGGACGCTTTGTTCCAGGACTCTTATCAAATCCATTATATCCTAATCACATCGAACCAGATGTTTTGATAGTGTCTGATCCAGGGGCGGATTCACAAGCAGTTAGAGAAGCATCCTCAATAGGCATACCCACAGTAGCCTTATGCAGCACGGACAACGACTTTTCAGGAGTAGACTTGGTGATCTCAACAAACAATAAGGGCAGAAGAGCTTTAGCCATTGTCTATTGGCTTCTAGCGAGACAAATACTACGGGAGAAAGGTGAATTACAGCCAGACAAAGATTTGACTCTAACAATTGAGGATTTCGAAACTAAGATTTCCAGAGAGGAGGAAGGAAGCTAACGCAATGGAAGATTCGGCGTCCATGTCAGGCTGGAGCCTTTTATGCAGGGACAGCTGAATCATTGAGAGCACAAATAGAAAACTGCTTCATTCACAAGGTTGGACCCGGAAAAATACCGGAAATTGCTTCGGAAGGCCGAAGACAAGTAGTAGGCTTAATTTGTCCACATGCAGGTTACATGTTTTCGGGTCCTGTAGCAGCTCATGCCTATTACGAACTGGCATTAGATGGCAAACCCGACGTTGTTTTTCTCTTTGGCCCTAACCACACCGGCTACGGTAGTGCTTTAGCTGTTATGACTGATGGATTTTGGCGTACACCTTTAGGTGATGTTGAAATAGATATTACCTTGGCTAACCAAGTTATGCGTGAGTCACGCATCATTGATGTTGACGATTCCGCCCACCTCTCTGAACACTCGATTGAAGTTCAACTTCCCTTCCTTCAATATCTCTATGGTTCGGAGTTCAAGATTGTACCCATCTGTTTCTCGATGCAGGATTTGGCTTCAGCTAAGGAAGTTGGAGAGGCGGTAGCCAAAGTTCTAGCTGGAAAAAACGGAGTTATTATCGCATCTTCGGACATGACGCATTACGAGCCTCAGGAAAGCGCACAGAGAAAGGATAAAATGGTTCTTGAAGCCGTGGAGGCGATGGATGAAGAAAAACTCTATTCAGTTATTGAAGATCATCGCGTCAGCGTTTGCGGTTATGGTCCGATAGCAGCTTTGATAACTGCTGCTAGAATTTTGAAAGCGAAAGAGGCAAAACTATTATGTTATAAAACTAGTGGAGATGTTATGGGCGACTATTCAAGTGTGGTTGGATATGCCGCCGTATGCTTCAGCAAATAGTGATGTATAAATGGGGGTTACTGCTTCAGCTCCCGCAAAAGTGATACTTTTCGGAGAACACTTCGTAGTCTATGGTGAACCAGCCATAGTGCTAGCCATAAACAAAAGAGTTTACGCAAGAGCGGAGCTACGCCAAGA
>SOJA01000096.1 GCA_004376975.1 Candidatus Bathyarchaeota archaeon | reverse complement strand
TACTGACAGAATTGAAGATTCCAATAATCGGTGTTATCGAAAACATGAAAATGAAGGAATCCTCGTATATTAGACATCAAGTTGAAAGCAGATATTTGCTGTTTCTGGGTGAAATACCATTCGACGCTAAACTTGAAGAAGCATTAGGAAACGTAGACAAACTCTTGAAAACAGGATTCGGAAAAAAAGTCGGAGAAATCGCTGCAGAAAACATGAACCCACCTAACAAGTGATCTGAGTTACAACTCCGTGCGCGCTGATTTTTTCCCTGATTCCTAGAAAACGCTTCAAGCGTTGTAAAGCTAAGTTGAATTGATGTCCTAAAGATAGTGGATGCGCGCTATCCTTGGGCCTACTGGGCCTCAGCACAGATGTACTTTGTCTCCTTCAGTTCTAAGGGGCAACCTCCGCCGCAGACTGACAGTTGTGTGCACTCCTTGCATTTCTCCGGCGCGTATTCTCTGGCTCTTATGCTTAGGCAGAGCGGATGGTTCCAGATTTTTTGCCAGTCATCTTGAAGGATGTTGCCAAGGCTTTCGAAGTAGCTTTGACATGGATAAACATCGGCATTTGGACCCACACACATGTTGATCCTAGCTGCTGAGCATGATTTGACGCCTAGACCTAGTTTTACAGGATCTAAGCGGCAGTATTGAGTTGGCGTATACCATAGGAATTTCATTTCTAGCTGACTTGCTTTGTCCTGAATCTTCGGTAGAAGTTCCTTCAATGCTTCAAGTGGCAAGGCGAATTCTTCGCCTATTACCTTTGCTTTCCCTGAATAGATTAGACTGTTGCATCCAAATGCAGCGACTCTGAGGCTTTTTAGGAGGTCTATTGTGTCTAGGAAGTCTGGGGCGTTGTATTTGCTGAGAGTGGTGTTTGTGGTGGCGTAAATCTGTGTCGGAATGATATTCTTAATTCCCAGAACAGTTTCTTTCCAACTTCCCTTGGTCGCTGTAATTAAATCATGTATTTCAGGCTTGTGAGATTCAAGAGTAACTTGAATGAAGTCTAACCCAGTTTTTTCAAGATTTTTAACGTAAGCCTTGTCTTTCAGTCTTCTGCCGTTCGTGATAAGTCCAGTAACCATTCCCTTTTCTTGCGCGTAAAGCAGCAGTTCTGGCAAGTCCTCACGCAGGGTCGGTTCGCCTCCGGTGAAGGTTAAGATGAAGACGCCGATTTGGTGAAGACGGTTGATTACTGATTTCCATTCTTCTGTCGTAAGCTCAGGAGTTTCGTGTGGCCCTCCTGCATAGCAGTGAAGACAGTTGTTTTGACATCTGAAAGTAATCGCCATATCCATACGTAGAGGCGCTGTAAATTGATGTGTGAAAGGTTCTACTCTTTCTATGTCAAGAAAAGATATGGGACAGACTTTTTCAGTTTGTGCCAGTGTACTGACCGTGTAGATGAGTTTTTCGTAGTCTCGCTTCGCGATCTTCGCGTTTACTCTGTACATGCGGCGGATATTCTTCAAGGCAGCATCCGTGGACATTCCTTGCATGAAAAAATATGAGTAAGCAACGGCTGTCTCGTTTAGATAGAGAACCGTGTTGGCGTTGATGACCATAACCCCTTTTCCATCGGGTTCTACGCGAAGCTGAAGCGCCAAACCAGCGAACCTGTCTTTTCCTCTATAAGTGTAGCGACCATGAGGAATTTTGAGCGCGTGCAGTATCTTACGTGCAAAACTCACGGTTTCAACCCACCCCACCACCTGCACAAGCACATGCACACGATACACAGGCACATGCGCAGGCGCATGTTGCGCAGGCACAGACGCAATTCGCCTCGCTTCGAGCAGGTTCAGTTGAACCTTTCGCCGTGGGCATTGGTAGAATGGCGTTGGCGAACTTTTCAAGGTTGGCCACTATGTTGTTTGAGGTGTTTTCCACTGCTGTTGCTATGTTGTTTGCGAAGTCAGAACCTGGAATTGCTGGTGGCTTTGCTGATTGAGCAGGAGTTTCCACGTTTGGTTTGTATGTTGGATTGGGTTGGTAATGTTGATACCCGTACCAGTACCACAGCCAGAGTGGGCTAGGTTCAAAGGCTTTGTCATGGAACGTTGTGTGTGTGCGCGATTGGCAATCTGGATCCAAAAGAAGCCATAACAGTTGTTCGTCGTATGCTTTCGAGGCCAATTTCGGCGTGCCTGCCTTTTCCACTTGTTGCCAAGCCTTTGCTACAATTTTTCTGTAGTAGTCAATTGTGTCGCGTCTGCAATATCCATGCAGTTTTTGTTCAACGCTATCTCTGAGGAACATCACTGTTTCTGCTAGTTTTTCTTCGTCGAGGCTTCCGTCTTCTCTCATTGCCTTGAGAAAGTCGATTTCATAGTATCGGAGAGGTGTTTCTCGCGTTCCAGTCCCGTCTTGAAATTCAGGCATGACTTTCAGCTTCAGCTGCGGAGTTGTGGATTCAACCCATATACCTCTTTTCTGCAAGAGGCTGTAAAGAATCTCCGTGACTATTTTTGTTGGGCCAATCTCAAGGAGGTAGGAAGCCTCTACCGCTGTTAACCCTCGCCTTATTCCAAGGGTTTCCATGCTGATTCTAGGCACCAAATACGGCTTCTTACGAACCGCATAGACAACAACACCTATTACACAGGCGAAGAATCCAAACATCAACAACGCAAGTCCATATCGACTGAAAAAGGCGACTAAACCAGAGGGCTGCGTATCGTAACTCTGTACGTACTCTTTTGGGAAAGAGACACCAACAGGAAACTGCTCATTTTTTGAAAGGTTTTCCTTTTCCCAGTAGACTGCTAATCGGTTTCCTTCATACAATGTGTTGTTCCAATTTATCGATGTCTTTACTTGGTCTAAAGTGACATTAGAAGGCAGTACGACCAAAATGCGAAGATTGAGTACACTTGCTTCTTCCCACCACGTTGGAATAAACTGCATGCCAACGTTATCAGGGTTTTGCGTGTCTTCACATATCATGTGGGCAACATTTGTTATAAGAGTGAATCTGATGGTTTGTCCAGCCTTTAAGGGAGAGTGAAGGTTGACGCAAACCTTGTAGTCCCTTCCGGAGCTTGCATCAGAAGTCTGCAAAACGTGTCCATACTCGTCTGCAGCATCCCCTCTTGTAAAGTCGCCTTTAGGCTGACCGATATACACAAAGTTTATGTCAGGACCGGAATCAAGCGTAAGGCTCACATTGTAAAACAGATCAATCGTTCCGTTCTGGTTTATCCATATTTTCACCCATTCTTGACTAAGATGATAGGTTCGTTGTGCTGCGACAGCACCCACAAAAACCGTTGAAACGATCATAACGGATAACACTACAAGGAAATGACGGTTTCTCACCATTTTGGTTCCTCAGCTATCTCAAATGTTCGTCCACAATAGGGACACGTTGCGTACTGCACCCCAGAAACGATTTCAATTCGATCAGCGTCTACGGAAGCTGAGCAGTTGGGACACTTAATCGCAACTCCCTTCATGTGTCCTGACAGTTCCAGCTTTTGCACTATCGTCTTCGGCTTTTTCATGTAGTAGACGATTCCAAAGCCCACAACAAACAAGATAGAAGAAACGACTAGCCTCGTAGGTTCGTAGACCGAAGCTAAAGCAAATATGATACCTAAGAAGAAAAAAACTGCGATCGCAATAGCTCCTAATGCCGTTTTGATATCCACAAATACATATGGGTACAACTTCCATAATTTAATCTTACCCTACTCTCGCGCGCTCGTGCTGTGGCTTAGGCGGGTTGATCTTCACTCTTTTTTCCGGGCAAATCTTCAAATCACTCTTGTACGTGTTAATGGGGTGCGCGCGTTATAAAATCAAATTTAATTGTAAAATGGAAAGCTAGAAACTTTAGTATCGTACTATAAGGTCGTTGTTTGTTCATTGGCTACCGTGTCTTTCTTCTATA
>SOJA01000123.1 GCA_004376975.1 Candidatus Bathyarchaeota archaeon | reverse complement strand
TCGTTCACTTTTGCTTCTACATAAACTGCGTCTGGATGAATCCAGATGTTTGTTACTCCGTAGATTGTTTCCGGTCGGAATGTTGCCGCTGGCAAATATGTTTGCTCGTCCAGCTTGAATTTTATCAACGTGTATTCTTCCGGTGCTACTCCTTCACCTTCTTGCCGATCATGATCTCCTGTTGGGCTCTTGCATTTCGGGCACCATACAACGGGGTGTGTTCCTCTTGTAACGTAGCCCTTGGCTCTTAGACTTTCATATTGCCATTTAACGAATTTCTGAAATGTAGGCATGCTAGTGTTGAATTCTCTTCTCCAATCAACCGAGAAACCTGCTCTCTTTGCAGCAATCCTGCTTTCATTTGTGTAGTATGTTGCCATGTAAATGGGATCAACGAATTTTTCAAGCTCCTTTTCTGGGACGCCATCTACTTCCCTTAGTACTTTAACAAGTGCTTCATCGCCTTTTGCAACTCTTTGACTTGCTCCTAGCAGCGGCTGTCCTGTCCAGTGCCACGACCACGGAAACAACACATTATAACCTTGCATCCTTTTGAATCGGGCATATGCATCTACTCGTGATGCAGTGAATGCATGACCCACGTGGAGCGGCCCGTTTATGTATGGATATGGAAAAGTGACAAAAACCTTTTTCTTATTCGGGTCTGGGTCAGCTTCAAAAATCCTTGCTCTTTCCCATGCTTTTTGCCATTTGCCCTCAGTTTTCCTTAGAAACTCCATAAAAATTTCTGAAACTGTTTGAGGGCTATTAAACCTTTTGTTCCTATGTATTGAGAACGCAGTCCCTCACATCTAACACCATAAACTAGTTATGTGGAGCTTGCTTTAATTCTTTACCCCGATTTTCTTCTGAAAACTTCAAAACGTAAGAAATCAAGTATAATTCTTAAATGTTGACTGTTAAGGTTAATCAGTTACGAAAAAATAACAAAGTAAGGGTTATCGAAGGAAGCGTCAAGTTCATGGAAGTTTAAGAGGGAGCCATGTAACAAAAGAAGGTTTTTTGGAAGATACAGCATACATAAGCGATTGTTCTATGAAGACCTAGCTAAGCTTCGCTTTGCGTAAATGTTTTTATATGTAAGTGCTCTTTACTGAAGAGCTTAAGTTCATTCTGAGAATGTGATAGCTGACATAATGGAGAAAACTGCAGAGAATGAGTAAAAGAAAGAAACAGGCGCCTACAATCATCGAGTTTCAAAAGGAAGATGCTTCAAAACTAGCGGAGCTGCTTAATTCATTTGACAAGGAAGGTCTCTGGCCGGGAGACTTCACAGGAGGCGTTCCTTACACAGCAGAAAGAGTACTTGACTCCTGGTTTATAGTCGTCAAAAGAATCTGTATCCTGGTTTCAACCCATAATGGCAAATTCACTGGAATCTGCACTCTTCATCCACACTACGAAGATGCAGAAGCTGCATACATAGGTTTACTAGGAGTTCATCCAAACTATCTCGGCAAAGGACATGGAAAAGCCCTCATTCTCAAATCTCTTCAAATCGCAACTGAAAACAACTTCAGACGTGTAGATCTCGATACATGGGCAGGCAACATGCGAGCAGTACCATTGTACAAGAAATGCGGGATGTTTTGGGTTCCGGAAACAAGCGTTGAAATGCAAGATTACATCCCTGGAATCATAGACTTCCCAGTTGCGAGAGAATTCTTCAAAAAGCATGATTGGTATTCATCTCAAAAAAGAAAGTTGAACCTTGTTCCTGACGATTCTAAGCTTGATGAGATGGAAGTGTTTCCATACGAATTCACTGAAGATGAAGATTACCTTAGAGTGTGGATCGACAGATATGGTCGAGGCATATTGGGAATAGAACGCACCCTCGATGGCAAACATTTGAGGGTTGTGGCAAGGCTCATAGATCACAAAGTAATTGCAGGAGTTGAACAAGAATTCACGATCGAAATTAGAAATGACACGGAAAACAACATGCAAGGCTCAGTGTTCTTGTCTGGATTTGAGGGCTTGACCTTCACAGTTCATCCACAACAAACTTTCATCATCGACAACGGAGCCTCTATCAAGCTGAAGGCAAAATTCATAGTAAACCCGGAAGTGGAGGTTCCTGACCTTTCTCGAAAACAGAAAATCATCAAAGCCAATTTAGTGATTAATGGTGAACTGATTCCTCTTGAGATTGGAATGCGCATATTGCCCCTGCTTGAGTTCAAAACTGACCCGGAAAGCATGATCGTCACGCCGGGAACAACAGGAAAAATTCAATTCAACATATTTAATAACTCAAAAGAACGCTTCACTGGAAACGTTTTCATCATAGACGAGCTCAACAAGCTCTCTCTCAAAAAAACCGCCGTTTCAATAGAAATCCCACCGAAAAGCCATTCTGGCTTCGATATCGAAATAAAAGTCGCAAATGATCAGCCCACATCCATCATCCCTCTAGAGATTTTTGCCAAAGGCCAAGTCAGAAAAGCTGACGTTAAAACCGAAACCGAACTAGTTTATGTCAAATGTCTAACGCCAGGAGGCATCGTTGCTTCAGCTGAAAAGACAAAACATGGAAAGTCAGTGTTTATCGAAAACGAAAACCTCGTGGCATGTGTACGGCTTAGAGGAGGAATGTTGGAGATCACATACAAAGACTGTGTGTATGAGCCACAAAAAATCTGGCGTCATGGACGAATCAGCGTTGGACCACCCTTCGGCTTCGTAAAACCCATTGACTATACCTATGAAATCCTTAGAAAGCCAGAAAGCCTTGAACTAATCCTTTCAGGCATGCATCCGGACATGTCCGGCGTTAAAATCATGGGGACACTGACTTTCTACGCTGGAACCTCGCTTATCAAGGAGCAGATCAGAATCATCAACATGAATCCGGAAATAACTTACAAGCCAAAGGTACGAATATCTGGAAGGGCTTTCCTAGAGGACATTCATTACACGATGATTGTGCCTTTGAAAGAGATTATGGAGCATGAAATGATTGGATTTCCAGCCTCAGAATCAGACCTTTCAAATAACCCTAAAGATTACAAGGAATCGTGGATATGCTTCCAAAACCAAGCATATGATTTCTGCTTTGGACAAATATGGTCAAACGAAAAGCTCTTAAAGATTAGAATCGGCGAAGGATCATCATACGTCGAACCGGAATATGAACTGGGTGAAATAAAGCCGGGGCAGTCAGCCTGCACCTCAGAACTGTATTATGTTATTGAGAAAGGAAATTGGCTTGCTATCCGTAGGAAATGGGGGTCTTTAATCGAGAAAAAGCTTCGATCAGAAGAGAAAACAGTCAAGGCGAAGCCGCTCTTCAACATAAAACTCACAGAAAACAAACTCTACGACAAAACAGAACTAAAAACTCAACTTGAGGTTGTAAACTTCAGAAACAAGGGGGCTTCAGGAAAAATCGTTTTGGTTCCACCCAACGGTTGGAAAATTTACCCCTCGGAGATAAAGGTTAAAAACATAGCCGCAAAGAACCCCTTTGCCTCCAACGTGTCCATTATTCCTCCTCATCAAGCCAAACTAGGCATTTACAGTGGAGCTATCAAATTCTCTGCAAGCAATCAAGAAATCGAGTTTCCTATGGATCTCTGCATCCTTTCTGAAATCACAAAGCCTCCAGTGACTGTTGTGTCAGGCGAGGAGGAGAACAGATCTGTCTTCAAGGTTTCTAATGGTCTGCTTCAATTTAAGACCAGCGCGGAATTTGCAGGGTGCCTTTATTTCTTAGGAGAAAGCACGGTTAACCAGTTAGGAACAAGCTTCCCAAACATTGGAACAAAAGTCTTTCTACAGAATTATTCAGGTGGTATAAGAGCATTCTACCTAAATGAATTTGACTTTCAGAAATCGAAAACTCATGAGGAATTATACAAGGCAGAGCTGGTTGAAGAGGGACATTGGAAAGGTGTGAAGTTTTCGTTCGAATCTAAAAAGCAAGAAGAGATAAAAGGTATAGTTGGATCAGTTTCATATCTAACCTTGCCCTTCAGCAATATCGTCAAGATCAGGCGCAAATTCAAGAACCCTACGTTGGCCAGTTTCAAATTTAACAGTTGCCTCTGGATTTCTCCGAACGTGGGAGGAGACTTCGAAAAAAACGAGATAACATTTCCGAGAGATAATAGGATCTTCCGGTTCAAGAGAGCAAAGGGCACCGCAGTTTCTGGGGTTCAACCGGAGAAGGGATGGATACTTGTAAAGAATGTGGAGAAGAAACTGGGGCTCGGCATAATCGCTGGGAACACTGCTAGATCATTGATGTTTTCGCTGGATTTGGGAAAAACCATGTTGGAGCTGTTCATCATGTCTAGAATACAATTGCAACCTGGTGAAAGCTGTGAACTAGAAGACTATGTAGTTCTCAATGATGGAAAACATGAATTCATGGATAAACTCGCAACGGTGCTTCGCACTTAACCAGTTAAAGCTGGTGGATGCAGATGCACGTTATGGTTCCAGTTGTTTTTTCAACACTTCTTCAGCTTTTTCTATAGCTTCCGGCAGTTTTTCGGTTAGTGTTCCGCCTCCCTGAGCAAAATTAAGTTTTCCGCCGCCTCCACCGCCTATGATTGCTGAGGCTTCCCTGATTACTTCACCGGCATTTACACCCTTTTCTACAGCGGTTTTTCCAGCCATAACCATTATCCACGCGTTCTTCTTATCCGCTCCATAAAATACTGTAACGATTGCTTCATCTCTTTTAATCATCTTGTTGGCTGTTTGCACCATGCGCTCAACATCTATCATGTCTTTGAAGTTACGGGTCACGACTTTGACGCCGTGTAGTTCTTTGATTTCTTCGCCTTCCGGTCTACCCTCTACTATGGCGCTTTCCCGCTCTGCTATTTCCTTGATAAGCTTTCTTTTTTCCACGTTTGCTTCCTTTAATTCTTTAACAATTTTTTCCGCTGTCTTATCCAGTTTCTGGAGAGGTGCATTCAAAATTTCAGAAAGCTTCCAAAGTTTTTTCTCGTTCTCTTGCACTGCATTAAGAGCTTGAATTCCAACGGAATAAACCAGTCTTTCTACTCCGTCCTGAACCCTTTCTGAATGGATTATTTTTATAAATCCGATTTCACCTGTGTTGTTTAAATGGGTTCCCGCACATGCTTCAACATCCCAGTCTGCAATCTTTACAACACGTATTTCCTTCCCTGGAACTGCTCCACCTTGGTAAAGTTTGAAGCCATAAAGCTTTTCCGCTTCGTTTCTAGGCATCCAGGACGTCTCTACAGGAATATTTCGTAATACTGCTTGATTCGCCAATTTCTCTATTCTGTGTATTTCCTTCAATGATAACCTACGATAATGTGAAATGTCAAGTCTGGACCGATCTGCTCCTTTTTGTGTTCCAAACTGCCAAACATGTTGTCCTAAAACTCGTTTCGCGGCACCGCTAACTATGTGGGTGGCAGTATGATTCTTCATGAAGCTGTATCGTCTCTTCCAGTCAACCACTCCTTTAACGATGCTCTCCGCTTTGGGAACCGTGTTCTTCACTTTATGAACGATTACCCGGCCGACTTTTTGAACATCAACAACCTCAATCTTGTTTCCATCAAAAACTAGGTACCCAGTGTCTGCTGGTTGTCCTCCACCTTCTGGGTAGAAGCATGTTTTGTCAAGAACAACATGTTCGTTGTCTAACACCTTAATGACTTTCGCCTTAAACTCCTTCATATATTGGTCTGCGTAGTACAACAGCTCTGTTTCTGGAAGATTTGAAACCGCTGTTTCCAGTTTTTCTTCGGGTTTTGCCTCTATTTTTTCAGTAGTTTGCATATGTCTTTGAGCGATTAAAGCGTAGAAATCTTCTGGAATCTCCGCTTTGACTCCTTCTTTTTCAGCGAATTGCTTGACAATTTCGGGTGGAAGCCCATGGGAATCGTATAGTTCAGTTAAAGTTTCAACTGGAATTTCTAGGATGTTCTTTTTTTTCAGTTCTCCAGCAATTCGCTTCACTAATCCTTTACCTCTGCTGATGGTCTCTTGAAATTTTTCTTCTTCAACTGAGAGGATTTCCATAATCTCGTCTTGCATTTCCTTGAGGTGTGGGTAATCCTTGGACCACAGGTCAATTTGCATGTCCATAATATCATAAAGCTTGTCTTCTATGCCTAGCATTTTCAGCAGTCTATATGCTCTACGAAATAGGAGTCTCGCCAAATATCCTTCTTGAATGTTCGATGGAACAATGCCTTCAGAAAGCATGAAGCTTAAGCACTTGGTATGGTCTGCAACTGCAAAAACGTTTTCAATGGGAAACAAGAACTTGTCTAACTCGTTTGTTTGCATTCCAACGATTTCCGCTATTTTCCGTCTAGCTTTGAATCTACTCGCTGTTTTATCCAAGCTTACTAAGCCGGAAACTTCAGCTATCTTTGTCAGCAAACAATTGTCGATTTCGTCTATTCCAGCCATATCAAAAATTTTGTCAAGCAAGCTACCGTAAACTGCGTGAAAACAGCTTGGAACACCTTGGGAAAGCCATGCGTAGCGGTCTATGCCATAACCTGTGTCGACAGTCCGTATAGGCAACTTGACGAAATTGTTATTGACGACCTTGTATTCCATGAAAACAAGTGTATCAACTTCTAAACCTCGAACGATACATTCAACATCGGGGCCAGCGTTTCCACCGCCAACCCAGACATCTTCCTTGTAGATAACTTCTTCAGATTTAACTCCTAACTCTTTTGTGAGGAACTCATGATGGTATCTTACTGTCTGGTCTTTCCAGTAGACCTCTTTGTCTGGATAATTAAAAGCATGATGTCCACCCATCTCAAAAATTGTCAGGTGTCTGCCAAAAGTTGGACCAGTGTTAGCTATATCTACCATACGGATGCATGGTTGTACAATGACAAGCGGATTTGCTGGAGGTGGAACAATTCCCTCGGTTACGTATGGCTGAAAATCAATTATGCTTGCATGTGTTAAGTAAATATCGCCTCTCCATCTAGCTACTACCGGATAAGGCTTTATACGGGCATGTCCACGTTTTTCAAAAAAAGACAGAAAAGTCTCACGCATCTCACGTAAACTGTAACTTCTCCTTGTCGGAGGATTATTTAAGAATGTGTATGCAGTGCAACCTTCAGGGGTTGCTTCCTCACAAGTTTCTTGGTCTAGATTCTGCGTCCAAAAGTATTCTTTGCATTTCGGACACAGTTTTCTTACGTAACCTTCTTCTTTAAAGAACGGTACATTATATTCTTCTTTCGGAAACTTTTTCAATGTTCAGATGCCTCAGCAATACTGAAATCAGGGTTTTGAATGGATTATTAAGAATCATGCATTTAACCATTTCACTATCCAAGCTTAACGCCAAGGGAAAATCAGCCTTTTAAACTTCCGACGAACCGTAGAAGGGATACGAATCCGACAAGCCTTGATGCTGCCTGAACAGCAGACCCAAGCAAACGAGCTGGTAGGTTCCAAGACTCTCCATGGTTCATGCTTGTTGTTTCGCTTTCTTAGATAAAGAAAGGAAGTTATGAAGATGCCTGTTAAAATGACCACAAGTCTACTTGCTTTCTTGATCATATATCCTAACATGAAGCCTCCTGCTTCACTTACGCTCAACTTGTAGATAAGCAGTGATAACATAGTACTGCCTAAGCTTTTTCCTGATCGTATATGCTGGCGCAAGCTTGATTTAAATGCTATTGCTCATAATTTTAGAGTACATTGCAAGAGGGAGGTGAAAAGGTACGGAACTGCTTGAAATATACCTACTAAACCTTATACTCACTGTAGGAATGTTTGTTATTCTAGTTTTTCGTGCATGGATTGAATTGAAGAATTATCGTATGATATGGACGGAGTTGGAATGGAGACAGACATACAAGGCCGTTGGAAGAGTGCTCAAGGTTGAAAAGGACATGTT
Organism: Candidatus Bathyarchaeota archaeon; assembly: GCA_004376975.1. The sequence continues at coordinate 4,600 of SOJA01000123.1, read as the reverse complement.
TTCGAAGATGGAAGGAGGAGACGAGCTGTATCAGCTGCTTTGCGAAATCTTTAGAGTGCGAGAAGAATAAAGAATTAGGGGAAATGCCAACCCTCAATTAACCCTTTAGGCACAGTGTGGCTTTTCTCTAGTCCATAGCGTCTAAATGGTTTAGTCAAATGTCTCTGTGACCTAGAAGAAGTTATGTAAAGGCCTTTTTTTATTTCACGATTCATGTTGACCTCAATTTTGCCAAGACAGGTAAACCTTGAACCACATTTTCTACATCTAAAGCCCTTGTTCCTTCCCATAGATTTCAGTCGGCTTCCACATTTCGTGCAAACCGGATTTCTATAATGGATTTTCTGGGCAAGCTTAAGAACTCGAATTTTTTCAAGGTTTATGGTCAATGGACGGTTCCGTGAAGGAGCACGGACACCCCCGTAAACTTCTACATAATCCCCCGCAATTAATTTCCTCGCTGCTTTTCGGAGGAAACCTGTTGGTTCATAAGCTGCACAGTCAACCTGTGCGCCTCCGTCCTTTATTGAGAAAATTACGTGTCTTCTCGGGATTATCTTCGGATTCGCCACTACAGTTCCTTTAGCAATCACTGGATTATGCGGTTCTATTTGGTTTAGCTGTTTAATTCGTTCTAAATGTGCGTCAGTTCCCTGATTAGTGCGGAAAATAACCCATCTTTCCACAGGTTCAAGGGGCTTAACCATTTCATATGCCTTCTTCACAGTTTTTGGAGTTTCACCTCTGATGCCTAAAAGGATTGGGTCTGGGCCTCTTGGTGTTATAAGAACCCTTCTCTTTTCAGGGTCAACATTATTGAACGTGTAAGGCTCTGTTGCCTTATCCATCTTGACAATCGAAGATTCGTCAACTCTTCTTTTTGAGCCATAGTTTTCCGGAGTGCGATATGCGAGAATTTCAAAAGTGCAGTCGTTTTGAAGGGTTGCACCTACCGCTGCCAACCCGCCGATGAGCCCTCGGCTTTTCTTGAACCCCACAGCCTCAGCATTAAACTTGTTCAGAAGTTTCAGAGCGTCCTTAAGATTTACAATCCCCGTGATTGCTTTTTTTGCGAAAGCCCTGATTTCCTTTGGAACCTTTGCTCCTTCAAAGAAGACTATGCCTGGATCTGTATCTTCATACTCTAAGTCTGCTTGTTCTTCTACCGTGCTTGTGACTGTTTCTTTCATCTCATTTTCATATTTCTCATTGCATCTTATTCTTAGACATAATGCTCCATTTCCCCTAGTTTTCCACGGCACGTTCGGGTTTAGCCTAATCAGGTTTGGGTAGTCAATAAATTCAGCTCCTAGCTTTTGCAGTTTTTCCACAAGAACAGCGGCAACATAAGTGGTACATCCCTTCCTCGGTGAGTCGGTGTCATCTAGTCCGATATGCACTGTTCTCATCATCATATAGGACGGCACGTTTCCTAATGAACTAAAAAATTAAAGTGGAACGTTAGAAGGTTACTTGCGACATAAAAAGAGGGAAAGTGTGCTATTTTGACCCTTCCACTACAATCATCGTCAATGTTGATCTGACTTTGTCAAGTCTTCTGATACGCCAAGTTACGATTTCCTTAAGTTTATCCATAGTGTCTGCTTTGACCGTTGCAATTATGTCGTAGACACCGTAAACAGCGAAGGATTTATCAACTCCCTCAACTTTCCTCAATGTTTCTAGCACATTTGCTTCTGAACCTATCTCTGTGTTTATCAGCACAAATGCTGTTGGCATTTAGATTTCCTCGCTGTAATGTTTCCTCTTTCTGCATTAAAATACTTTACTACACTCATCCCGTCTTACGTACAATAGAAGGCTTGAATGGGCTTCAAATTATGTGTCATTGTCTTTCGTATGAGAGGCATCAAAGAAAAGGGAATGTCTGTTTCACCCCCCCCCGTCTTTTCAGCTCTATCCAACCTGAATAATTAGTTTTTTGTAACGCAAACACAAACGTGTAGAAAAGTAAGTTAGGAGAAAAGCCCTTCGATGACCCTGAGCATTTGATATCCGAACAATATTGCAACTAAATATGTTGGCCACAATATTATCGGCCAGTTTCCAGGGGTGTAGCTCCAGAGGTTCATGGATGTAGCGAAAATTTCCATAAGTGCAAGAGTGAACAAGCCGCCTAAGGCCAAGCAAAGCTGTTCTTTAGCTTCCCTTTTACGCCAGTGATTTTTTCGGGAAATAAACAGAATCAGCCATGACAACAAGAAGGCGAAGAATAAAATATACCAGTTTTGAGTAAACTCGAAGAATATGTTCATACAGGAAATTTGGTTTTGAATTATAAAAGGATTCCTTTACCCGAGGGCGCTTGTGCAAGGGATTCTTTCTCGTTCAACTTCCTTTTTGAAACACGATCCCTTAACCAGCGTGTTATGCTGTTTCTATAAGGCTGAGTGCAGTGCAATTTCACCAATTACAAGCCAGTAGTAAAGAACTCTCGCATAAAATGTAAATGCACATGATCCTATTAACTATCAGGTTTGAGCATGTTGAAAGAAAGCTACACAAACAGTTTTATCACAAGCCAGGAAATGCGCGTTTTAGAGTTGAACGCTGGATATTTCGGCGTTTCCAGACTTCAGCTAATGGAAAATGCTGGACACAATTTGGCATTAGATATAGCTTCAAGATTTAAATCAGACAAGTCCGTTGCAGTTTTTTGTGGCTTAGGAGGAAACGGAGGAGACGGCTTCGTTGCAGCTCGGCACTTAGCTTCAAAGGGTTTCAAAGTTGAAGTTATCCTCGCAGGGAAAGCCAAGCATATCTTTCACAAGGAAGCTTTTAAGAACTGGAAAGCTCTGCAGTTTCTGAGAGACACTGTTCCCATTCATGAAGTGTATGACAGCTCACTCATACCCGAAGTAACCGCGGAAATAGTTATTGATGCACTGCTTGGAACGGGTACGAAAGGTAGGCTGAGACCGCCAATCTTGCAGTTAGTTGAAAAAATCAACGCTATCGACGCCTTCAAAGTGGCAGTTGATGTACCAACTGGAATAGATGCTGACACTGGAGAGGTTTCAGGCAAAGCTGTGAAGGCTGATTTAACAATAACCTTTCACAGAACAAAAAAAGGACTTGAAAACGCAAAAAACTACGTCGGTGAGTTGGTAGTAAAAAGTTTAGGTTTGCCCAAGGAATTCGAGAATCTTGCAGGTCCGGGAGATATTCTACCCGTAACGAAGCCACGTCCACAAAAATCCCATAAGGGCGATTTTGGACGATTACTAGTTATTGGAGGAAGCGAAACCTTTTCTGGAGCCCCAGCTCTAGTGGCTCTTGCTGCTTTACGAGCTGGAGTTGACCTGGCTTATATTGCAGCTCCAGTGAAGATAGCTCAGTCAGTATCTTCTATGTCTCCAAATTTAATCACTATAAAACTCGATGGTGAACACTTGAACCCTGGAAACCTGTCAGCCTTGAAAACCTACATAGAAACAGTTGACGCAGTTGTTTTGGGGCCTGGTCTCGGTTTGCATGTGGAAACAAGGGAATTTGTTAAGAATGTTGTTGACGCTGTTGAAAAAGCTGGAAAACCGTTGCTTTTGGATGCAGATGGCTTGAAAGCCTTTGCAAGGTTCAAAAAACCTTTGACTATACCCTTAGGTCTGACGCCTCATGCTGGTGAATATTCTTTATTGACCGATAAGAAGCTGTCTGAGAATTTGGGCGAACGAGTTTTGGAGGTGCAGGGGACTGCGGCAGAGCTGGCGGCAGTTATATTGCTGAAGGGACCAGTGGACATAATCTCTGATGGGAAACGCTTCAAACTGAATTTCACTGGAAATCCAGGCATGACTGTTGGTGGAACTGGAGATGTGCTTTCAGGAATTGTCGGTGCTTTTCTTGCCCAGCACATCGACCCTTTTAAAGCTGCTGTTGCTGGAGCCTTCGTTAACGGTGCTGCTGGAGACTTTGTTTTGGATGAGAAAGGTTGTCACATGGTTTCAACAGATTTGCTGGAATGGATTCCACATGTGTTAAATGATCCTATGAGCCACTTAAAGGTGCAAAAAAAGGGTGCAAAGATCAGTTGAAATAGTTATTTATCATGCTGGACAATGCGATCCCAAAAAATGCACAGCACTGAAGCTTAAACGCCACGGACTAGTACGATTAGTACCTCGAATAAGGCTTTTACCAAAAAGAGCTGTTGTTCTTAACCCCTTCTCCGAAATCGCGTTCTCCTCTGCTGACAGCCAACGTATTGAAAAATTCGGATTAGCCGCGTTAGACTGCAGTTGGGAACACGCTGAAAAAGTCCTGCTAAAACGTGTGAGGGGAACATCCCGTTGTCTACCATTTTTAATTGCGGGAAACCCTGTTAACTTTGGCAAACCAACCAAACTTACTACGGTTGAAGCTTTAGCTGCAGCCTTATTCATCAGTGGATTCAAGGAAAAATCCAGCCAGCTGCTTTCCATCTTTAAATGGGGGCACACTTTCATTGAATTGAATCATGAAAGACTGGAAAACTATGCGAAAGCAAAGGACAGCACAGAAGTAGTAAGAATACAGGCGAACTTTATCGGAAGAACGAAACCACATTAAAAATAATCAAGCTAACATAACTATCTCAGTA
>SOJA01000213.1 GCA_004376975.1 Candidatus Bathyarchaeota archaeon | reverse complement strand
CATGTATGACGCTGCGGTGTAGTTGATCCACCACGTAGAGCCAGCAAGCCAGTTCCATGGACCTGGGTAGTATCCCAAAGCCCACCAGCCTTCAAGCTCCCACGCCCAGTCAGGATCATACCACCACTCGCTTGGCGGTGGTTTTGCGTAGCCTGTGTTGACGCCAAAGCGTGGGGCTGTGCCATTGTTAAAGTCCACGTAAACGCTTTCAATTCCGCTGGCAACTGTTGTAACCTTCTATGCTATAAACGTAACAACCACAAGAGTTCAAGAAGAATCACTTTACCTGTCCAAAGTACACGTATGGTACAACACCACTGGAAGCTGGGCTGAAGGAGCTATAGTTATCGTTAACACTGGCGGAAAAGACGTTGTTGTCGACAAGATCACTGCTAGAGGACAAGCAAGTAACTGGAGTGATGTGTATTACTGGAGAACCAACACAGTAACAGTCTCGAACGATTTAGTAGTTACGCCAACAGAGATCAACGGAACGACCTTCAGCATTACCGTTCAAGGTGCAAGCAGGAATTTTACCCAAGCTTCTGATGATATAACACTGAAATCTGGCTACACAATGGTTGTGTATGTTAAAAACCCCGATAGTATTGCTTTGAACGACGTAGGTGTAACCGTAGGTATTACGATATTCACTTCAAACGCCCAATACTACAAAGAAACAAACATCGAAGCTGCCCAGTAAAAGCCTAAACTCCTCCTTTTCTTTTTCCTTATTTTTTATGTCTTGAATTCCCTTTTTCTGAGCGTAGATAAATATGTAATTCGCATCAGATTTTTGGGTATTGATTCTACATATAGAGTATGTGTAGTTTTGTTCTACGCACACCATTTTATCTTATTATGAAGTTGAAAGGTTTTAGTGAACAGCAAGAGAGGAGGCTGTCAAAAATAGCTCACAAATGCTTCAAAAAACAGCTGGGAAAATTTCTACAGTCACAAAAAGCCCTAGCTATACCTGTAACCTATTTGATACTCTTCGTATCTCTTATGGCTATAATTTCTGTTACGTATAGCTTCGCGGTGGTAAAGATAAGCGCTAGAGGTGCTTTGCTTAGGGCTTCAGTAGCTAAGCAGAATATGCAGGTTTTGGATGATGCAGTGCGTTCCGTCGCATGGACTTCCGGAGCTTCAAAAGCTGTCTACATGGATGACTGTGGAGGCATTTTCCAGACGCAACCAACAGCCAAAAACCTTGTCCTCAACTTCACAGATGAACAATCATTTCACAGTATACTGTTCAACAGCTCGGTGGGCAAAGCTTTCTGCAAACTTGAGCCTTCAGAAGTTAATTATGAAGGTCTCTACATTAGAGGTGATGGCAGAGCAATAATAAACCAAAGCTCCTTCACCATGACACAGCTTTACGCTGAAACAGGAAACGATGCCAAAGAGCTAACACTTTGTTATCGTCCATCAGCAACCACGGCAACAGTTGGCACAAGTAATGGAAAACCACTAAACCTCATCCGCATATACATATTAAACCTTAATTCTTCGCAAAATTTGACGCTTAGAGAAAAATTCTACCTGAAAGCGACCGCTTCAAGCGTCGCAACAACCACCAGCCAGTACGAGTTTAACCAGTCAGTTTCCTCTCTTGCAATAAAAGCAGTTTTCGATGGAACCCTAGGCACTGTTTGGCTTCCAATATCAAGCAATGCAGAAGGCGCAGTTGTAAATGTAGAGATCGTGGTTTGCAATATCAAAATTCAAAGAGCAGGAGTGTAATATTTGCCTTCCATAACCCCTAGCTACCTTTACACTTTCGTTGCTTTGATAGCTGTCTGCAGCCTACTTACCATCTCGTTCACGACCTACGCAGAAGCCTTACGTGCGTCATCAGAGATGAGACAGCTAAAGAACCTGATGGATTATGTAGCAGCTGAAAGCACAGAATTATTAACTCTCACTTCAGCCACAAACGCAACATCCAAAGCCTTTCTTCAAATGCCCACATCCATAGGCCACAAACAGTACTGGCTCAGACTTCGCAACGACTCAGACAACACATGGTTAGAAGGCGGTTTGGGAAACACGCCTGTAGAAGGAACTGAACTCCATATTTTCCTTCCAAAGGAAGCTTCTGCAGGAGGCTGTTACGTAGGAGGCTACGGAGCAGTCTATCTAAAATGCTATTTGAATGTGAGCATCCCGCAACTTCTGCTCACAAACTCGGGTAATGGTGACTAGAAAATGAATTTTAGATTCAAACGTAAGAGTGTTATTGGAGAAGAAACTTCTCAGGAAATGATGAAAAAACAAGGAGAAATAATTGAGTTTTTAGATGTGAAAAAATGGAGTGTCCCTGAAGGCTATGTGGAAGTTGAATATTATCCTCTCAAGCCACCTTTCTCCTACGCTGCAATCGTTCAGAGCGAAGACGCTTTGGAATATCTCTACATCCTTGATGAGTTACCGCTAACGCGAGATGAAAGGGAAGGATACTTCAGACTGAGAAACATATTGGAATACGAATTGCAGGCTCCAGAAGAGGAAGAACCCCTTGCTGATTCTTTTAGAAGACAAATGCCAGTGATCCTTGATAGCCATCAGAAAGTTTTCAAGGGTATTTCTCAAGTAGGAATCCGCAAAATGATCTACTACTTGGAAAGGGACATCGTTGGTTATGGAAAAACAGACCCGTTACTGTATGATGATTTTGTTGAGGACATTGGATGCAGCGGAGTCAACAAGCCGATCTTCCTGTGGCATAGGAAATACGAGAACATAAAAACCAACATAATTTTCCGAGATGAGCAGGAACTTGACGATTTTATAATGCGTATAGTTCACAAGGCTGGAAAACACGTAAGCATAGCCTTTCCAATCGTGGACGTGACATTACCTGAGAAGCATCGCTTAGCCGTTTCGTTTGGGAAAGAAACAACCCCTTCTGGAACAGCCTTCACAATAAGAAAGTTCCGCAAAGACCCCTTCACCATAATCGACTTGATTGAAAATGAGACCATAGACGAGAGTATAGCCGCTTACCTGTGGCTTCTAATGGAAAACAAAATGTCAGTAACTATCATTGGAGCAACAGGCGCTGGCAAAACAACCGCTCTCAACGCAATTGCATGCCTTATACGCCCTAACTATAAAATAATATCTGTTGAAGAAGTCGCAGAGATAAACCTACCACATGAAAACTGGACCTCTACAATTGCCCGTTCAGGTTTCGGAGCTGGGGGTGAAGGGGAAATCACCCTCTACGACCTCATCAAATCAGCTGTCAGACACCGTCCAGACCTCATTATCGTAGGCGAGGTCCGCGGCGAAGAAGCTTACGTTCTCTTTCAAGCTCTCGCAACAGGACACGGAGGCTTATGCACATTACACGCTGAAGATGCTGACACAGCCATCAAAAGGCTCACGCAACCGCCAATGAACATTCCAGCATCCATAATTTCGCTGATGAACTGCGTAATAACAGTAAAACATGTAAGAACACCTGTTTTTCTAGAATCGGGAAAACGGCTTTCAAGCAGAAAATTCATAAGCATATCAGAAATAAGAGATGCCAGCACTTCTCAAGAAGTGTTCAGCTGGAATCCTTCAACAGACCTTTTCCAAGAAAAACTTTCCGAAAGCTACCTTCTAAGAAAGACGGCGTCAAGCCTCGATATTTCCATGGAAAAACTCTTAGATGAGCTTGAATATCGCAAACGAGTGCTAACGCACATGGTTGAACATAACATCCGTGATTATCAAAGCGTAAACAAAGTGTTAACCAAATACTACAATAATCCCCAGCTTTTCCAAAAAGAATTCTTAGAAAAACCCAAATGGTGAAAGCCTTGCAGACACAACTGAAAGGACCAAAAATATTCAGGTCAATGATAACATTCATTACAAAGGAAGATGCAAGTGAAATAAACCGTGAACTACCCTTCGCTGCATTACTTTTCACCTTATTGTCCGCAAGTGGAGTAACAATCTACGAAAGCTGGAAAAAACTATGCGATATACATCTTCTGCCAGCATTCCAGAAAGAAGCGAAAGAAATTGTTAGGCAAGTGGAAGTTCTAGGTTATGACCCCTTAACAGTTATGTATAAACGAGCTGAGAAAACTAGGTCAAAAAACTACCGTGAGTTCCTTCTAGGCTACATTTCTTCTGTTAGAAGCGGCGGAAATGTTGTAAATTATCTCAAGAGCAAACTGCGCTCAATCTTTGATGTTCAAGGTGCCGATGCAATTCGTTCAGTTGAAAGGCTTGGAACACTGGTGGAAGCTTACGCAGTCATGCTTATCGTGACATTATGCTCGTACATACTCTTCATTGTATTCGCGACCACATCAGTTTTTGAACCCATGCAGACGAGTGGAGCACCTGGCATTTCTGCACCTGTTGTTTCTATCCTGATATTTTTTGTGACTCCCCTGATCTCAGTGGTTTTTATGGTTATTGCACATAAAGAGAGAAAAAGCAATTTAATGAGACTTAGACAGCCCTACTATGCAGCCATACTTCCATTGGCAGCTGTTTCTGTTTTCACAGCTGCCCTATCATTGGCGCCGCAACTTCAGTTCTTTACAGACCCACAAATATTTCCCCTTGTTGTTACAGTCTGTCTTCTGTCAATTTCGGTTCCACCCACAGTTATTTACATGAAAATAGCCAAGAGGAATTCAGATGCAGAAAGTGCTATGCCAAGTTTCCTTAGAGACGTGACAGAAGCCCGAAAGATCGGGATATCACCTGAAAAAAGCATAATTCACGCCACAAAACGCATGGGCTATGGAAGATTTTCCAGCGTGTTAGAACTCATAAGAAGTCAAATGGAATGGGGAGTATCCATCAGAAAAATATTCGCAAATGTTAAACGGAAAATTCAGACATGGCCCGTCCTTGTTAACTTTCTGATACTTACTGAAACAATAAAAATCGGCGGTGGTTCAGCTGCAGCTTTGGAAATATTGACGGAGTACAGTGAAAAGCAGAAGGATGTTGACGCAAACAAAAAGTCACTGTTAAAACCCTACGTACTGCTAGCTTTCATATGGAGTGTTCTCATAGCCCTAACGACAACAATGGTTACCACGACGATTTACGCGTTGACGCAAATATCTCTCCCAGGGACAACAGCTATGCCGATCAATGCAATGCAGGGTCAAATCAACATGTTCTCTATAGGCATAGTATTGCAGTGTTGGCTTTCCGGTTTCTTTGTAGGTAAGGTTAATGAGGGCACTTTTGCCGCTGGCTTCAAATATTCAGCTATGCTTGTTCTTACAGCCCATTTCTCTCTTGTGATTTCACAAGTCTTCATGGGCGACCTGTACGGTCTCGTATCCTAAAAAAAGATTTCGAAATAAATCGGAGGTTATGACAAAATGCCTGCAATATCCGTTGACACTTTTTTTGCGTGTTCACTGATGGTTCTGCTGGTGCTTTCCGCCATGGCTTGTGCTTCAAAGTTTCTGTATCCGCACATAAGCAACGCGGTTGACGTTAACATTGCTGAAAGATATGAGAGTGTTTCAAGGCATTTGCTTCTAAATGATGGAACACCGTCAAATTGGGGACAAAACCATCAAATAACTCCAGAAACCTTTGGCCTAGCCAAAGCTGGCTCAAGCAATCCCTATGAGTTGGACATAGACAAAGTTTCAAGACTAAACAGCGAAAACCTCTATTCAATGAGTTATGCCCAAATATTTACAGCACTTGAAATGTCCGATGTGTCCTTCAGAATAGAGGTGGAACCCGTTTTCGATGTTGCCGTAAATCAAACAGCAGCTTTTGAAGGAGCGAATGAAACATCTTATGAATTTGAAATTTTAACTGAAAAGCAAGGTTTTTCAGTTCAGGCAGATCTGAAATTTTATGTTGTTGCTGAAAACTATTTAGAAACAAGTCATGATTATGTTTCTAATGGCAGAACTCATGTAAACATAACTCTTCCAAATGATGTTAACAAGCCAGCCCTACTAGTTGTTTTTGCAAGGTCTACTTCTAATGCTAGACTTGCATCTTTCAGTGCATACACCTTTGCGTCTAATTCAACAGAGCTCAATCCCAAAGGCACTTTCCTACGGCTCAGTCCGCTGAACTACAATCTAAACGCATCCTTACTTTACCTCGGAATAAACTTGTCAGATGCCTACGCTTTATCTTTCAATTACTTCTCAACCTTGACGCAAAACGCAAACAACAGTCAATCAGTCACCTATGACATTCCACGTTTCCTAGACTCAAGCCCGACATTAATTGTTGTTACCGGATGGAATTCCACATCATTCTTTACGGAATGGACAGCATACCCGCAGATACCCATCCAAACAGGCGTAAGCTCTGCAAGCTCAACAGCCCTATCAAACGTTTTCGCCTACACATACCTTGTTACAATAGACTTGGCTATCTACAAATGTACAGTTTGGCTTGGAGGTCCAAGAGAGTGAAAAGCAAGAATGGAGGGCAAATCAGAATTATCGAAGCATTCTTAGCAGTGCTAATTGTTTTTTCATCTTTTGCTATATCCGCAAACCTAACCGTTACGCAAACTACTAGAAACCATGATAACTTGACTTCAATTGGTTTGCAAACTCTTGTGCAATTGGATTCTGATGGAAGTCTAGGTAAATACATAGATGATGAAGACTGGTCTACTTTACGGAACAGCATTAACCTTGTTCTGCCAGCAGGCACAGCCTTCAACCTAACAGTTTACAATGGGCAGATGCAGCAAATCAACACGGAAGTTGTTTCCAACGGCGGCTTCAGCACTCAAGACATAACCTTTGTGGAGTATGTATGTGCAAGCCAAGGTAGCATTTTTCATTGTTATGTGCTTCACTTGTGTTTGGGGGTGGCTGCATGAGACAGTTCAGACGAAAGTTTAGGGCAAATAGTTCGGGGCAGCTTCTCATAGTTGCAGCTCTGATGATAGCCATCCTGATTTCTTCAACCACAATCTACGTTTATGAACTTAGCAGAGAGACAAACAATGTAGACAGCTATCCAGTCAGCGATGTTATCCTCGCTGTAAGACAAAGCTCAAAAAGCACAATGATAAGTTCGCTCGCAAACATTTCAAAAGGCGGAGAAAGAGCGACTTTAGAAGTGAACTTGAATCATCTTTCCCATGTTCTTGGAAACCTGCATCAGCTTGGAATGTACAATTTATGTTTCACAGTTGTCAATGATTCAAGGTATGATTCCGGTGTGTGTCTTTCATGGAACACAAGTGGTTCAGGCGTATCAAGTACCTGTGCAAATTTCACATTGAATGTTCAGGGCATAGCAGCAAACATAGCCGTGAACTATGCTGTGAACGCAACTACATCCGTAACGATTAACGGTTCATATACGCGGCTTGAAGGCGAAGAAAAACTTGTGAATCTAACCTGTCAAGTTCTGAATGAGGAAGAGCCAGCTCTTTTCAAAAACATAACTTTGTATTATGAAAGTCATGGAAGCTGGATCAAAGTTAACTCATCAAACAATCTTTCTATGGTAGATTATGGTAATGGCACTTATCATCTGTCTTTCACCGTCAGCCTCTCCTCAGATGTGCCTGTTTCAACACATGTTTATGACTTACGAGACGTTTTTGTTCAAGCAAACACAACATGTACTGAAGGCTAAACTGTCGAGCCACTTAAATTCTGCAATGCATTACTTCTAAAGCAAATGGCAAAAGACGAGGTTTTAAAATGACGGAAAGGGGTGTGTGGCGTCATCTTTTTACACTTTTGAAATTAGCTGAGATGGGAGCACATCTGAGAACAGCAAAAATTTCCACAGAGTATCTAGCGAGAAAACTGGACATGTCGCAACAGACAGCTTCACGTCATCTAATCGAACTGGATAATGAAGGATGGATCGAACGAACAATGACACATGAAGGATGCCTCATAAAAATCACGGATGCCGGTATTAAAGAACTGAAAAAACTTCATTCAAACCTGCGTTTTCTGGTGGAAGCTGACTATCCCCCCTCAATAACTCTAGAAGGAGTCGTTTTCACAGGGTTGGGCGAGGGCGCCTATTATGTGACGAGAGAACATTACAGAAAACAATTCATAGAAAAACTAGGCTTTGACCCTTATCCAGGCACGCTTAACTTGAGGCTTACAACTGACTATGATGTTAAAACATATTCTGAACTTGATGCCTACCCAGCAATCAAGCTTGAGGGATTCAAAAGTGAAAACCGCACTTTCGGATCAGTGAAGTGTTATCCAGCGATAATAGAAAACAAAGCTAAGGGTGCTCTGATCTCAGCTCTAAGACGTCACTACGACGCTTCAGTAATCGAAGTTATTTCTCCATTTTTTCTAAGGAAACATCTTGGACTGAAGGATGAGCATAAAGTGAAGGTTGAGGTTTTAACGCTTCCGTAAAAAGTGAAAAAATATGTCCTGGCTTAACAATTTGCCTTTGGATTCATGCTGATTTAATCATAAAAATCTCTACGTCAGCTATGACTTTGCGGATAAGAATAATTGAATCTGTATACTGTTGCTGATTTGCGAGTTGCAGCTAGAACGTAGCCAATTAACAATCCAACAACTAAGCCGCCTATATGAGCTAAGTTGTTCACATTTCCACTGGAACTCATCATCAGCAAGAAGAAAGAGAATAGCAATGCACCTAAGATTGACTGGCCGAATGCACGCCTAATATATATGGTGCAAGCTCCAAACAACCCGAAAATGGCTCCGGAAGCTCCAGCAGAAACCATATGAGGTCCAAAAAGCAGCGTCAACAAGTTTCCAGCTAGCCCAGTGATGAAGTATATGAAAAGGTACTTCCGAGCATCAAACAAATCTTCAGCCCTAAGTCCAAAAATAAGCAGAAAGAACATGTTACCTAGAAGATGCGCTATGTCAGCGTGGACGAACATGGCTGTAAGAAGCTGCCAGTACTGTCCCTCAAAAACATAAGTGTTGTATTGCCCGTAGTGACGAACAACATAATAGTCTATCACAATAAAGTCCCCACTAAGTACAGCTGTAAAGAGGTAAACAACTATGTTCAATGCGATAATCACATAGGTAAGCATAAACTTGTTTTGTGTTCTAAACATGATTCTCTCATCTTTTATAATGTTCAATGATTTTCTGTTTGATCTTTAACGAGCTATCTAGTTCATTTTTCCCGAATTTACCGATCTTCACAACACTTATGTTTAATCCCTTTTTCTCCACGCAATTCCTTACAGCTCGTTCCATGCCCTCTTGATCATGTCCAACAGCGATGACGTCTGGCTTAAGTTTTTCAACAACATTATTCACGCTGAAATCCTCATAACCAAGGAATGCGTCATCCACAACTTTTAAGGATTCCACAAGGGCACGCCGCTGTTTTTCAGGAATAACAGGTTTTCTGTTCTTCCTTTTCTCAACAGTACTATCTCTAGCTACAATAACTATCAATTCAGCATTCGGCCCACCAGCTTTCTTTGCTTCCTCCAGAAACCTTACATGTCCAAGATGCAGCAAATCAAATACGCCAGAAGCTAAAACTACCTTCTTCTTTCTCTTTTCACCAGCCATTCGAATTTCACGGCTCCCAACAATTTTAACGCATCAAGTAAGCCTTCACAATAGGCAATGGAAGTCAAGCTTATCTCAAACTTCTTTTTATCCCTATAATATTTTGCATCTCCACAGTAGGCTTTAACATACTTCACAATCTCCTCAATATTTTTTTTGTCTATGTTTATCGAATCTTCCATGATTTCCATACTTTCTAAAGCATGTTCAGTAGAACCTATATACTTTGAGACAAGCTTCTCCAAGCTCATTCAATCATCTCCCTTAATTGTTCTGGGCCGCCAGTTAGGACTATTAGGGCTTCAGCTTCCATAAAATGAAGTTTGCTAGGGAAAATTATGCTGTGCGGTGGTTCTCCAAAATCATAGTCTAATAAATCTTTCAAAAAACCAGCTTTAATCGTTGGATCATTGGTTCCAGCTCTTGCTACGCCTACTGCAAGCGTGTTCATTGTAATAATTTTCTCTTTTCTCTTTTCTTCAGTCTTCAGGAGCGATTCTAATCCTTCGCGAATTTTCATAGAACGGTTTTTCTCAACATCAACATCTAACAGACAAAGAGTGTGAAGACCGAACTTCCTGTTTTGAGCGATAACCTCATAGGGCGTCTCTGAGGTTTGTGAAAAAGGTATTGTGACGCTTTTTCCAAACTTGTAGTTATGTAAGCCAGATAAGCCTATCACAGCGGAGATTATAGAAGCTCCGTGAATGATGCGCGTATTTATCCCAAGCTTTTCCGCATGTATCCTTAAAGCAACATGAGTAGTAGCTACAAGTGGATCACCTGGAACAAGCAAAACAACTTTTCCGCCTTCAGCAGCTGCCATGAGGGCTTTTCCATTATCTTCTTCAAGTTCTCTTCTTGAAACAACATGAAGTTTCTTGCCAGAAATCTTTTCAAGATTTTCCACTGAGAAATCAGGCATTAGATTTGTGTAGAGTTCTATGAAAACACTGTCCGCTGTTTTCACTTCTTCCAAGCCACGAAGACTTATTCCCATTTCATCGCGTAAGCCTAGTCCGACGAAAACGAATTCACTCAAAGCTTATCCCTCTTAACCGAAGATAGGATCTGAAGTTTAAAACTGTTAGTTCCATGCGGCTGAGAGGTTAAATTTATTAAAGCGGGTTGATTGCATATTCAAACGTTACATGGGGGCCCGTGGCTCAGTAAGGTAGAGCGGCGGACTAACCGCTATGCGGGGTTAGGTTGAGGCTCTTAAGCATGCTCATGCAGAGACACCCGTAAGAACAATAGAGTTTTGCTGTTGTTTCGGGAAGGTCAGGGGTTCAATTCCCCTCGGGCCCGCTAGTAGATTCATTGTTGTGGAAAAGCTTCGTTTTTTGACATCCCTATGTAAAAATCAAGTGTTGAGACTCTTAGAAAACACGTCTTTTCTAGTAATATTCGTGATTACGGAATATTTGTTAAAGTATTCTGTGTATTAATTAAACACTTGACAAAGATGAATGCGAAGTTAAAAAAGTTAGTTGTGATTCTAGCGATAACCACGGTTTTTCTTAGTTTCACAGACGTAAGCATAAAGCGAACCTTTTCGGATGACATTAGTGGAGAAATCGATTTATTCACGCAAAAAGAGCGATACAATGGAAAAGGTCCGAATACACCCAGTGACGCATTCGGCCTTGGAGATGTTGTTATCCTATACGCGTTTGTGACCTATAATGCAGTTCCTTCACAAAATTCACTTGTGACATTCCACGTTGAGAGTCCTGATGATGCGTCTTTTGATCTTGCAGTTGAAACTAATGCAAGTGGAATTGCATTAGTTAATTTTACGGTGCCAAAAAAATGTGTTAACGCAAGCGATGTTTTTGGGGAATGGTTCGCGTTGGCGCAAGTGTTACTTGGAGGCCGTGTTTTTCAAGATACGTTGACATTTGATGTGAATCGAATCATAAAGTTGATTTCAGTAAGGACAATTGATGAAAACCTCACTCATCGAACCAGCTTTGGAATTGGAGGTGAAGTGGGACTGGAAATTGCTTTAAGAAGTGTATCTATGTGTATGAAAAGTACTATGCTTGCCATAGTGATACAAGATGAATTGAACGTTCCGATCAATCATCTGGAAATATGTGATTTTGAGGTACCGCCAAATGAAAAGTTAGTGTTTTTGTACTGCAAGCTGCATATTCCAAAGTGGGCGCATGTCGGCACAGCAACCATTTACGTATCTGCATTAACTGCACAAATAAATCAGAGCGGAGTCCCATATTGTCCAGCAATATCAACGGACTTCTCTATTACCCTGTTTGAACCGCTAACCCTTGCTTTTCATGATGTAGCGGTGATAAACGTTACTCCCTCAGCAACATCCGTTGAGTCTGGTCAGCCTTTATACGTAACTGCTGTAGTTAGGAATGAAGGCACAGAGGTTGACGGTTTTAATGTAAGTGTCCATCTTGATGATGTGCTTGCAGGAACTTTAGAGGTTGCAACGCTTTCTCCGTATTTTAAAGCAACTTTGAACTTCACTCTTGACACTTCTCTGTTTGATGTAGGAAACTACACAATAACCGTCTCTATTCCTTGTTTAACCCAAGAAGCAGATGTTACTGACAACACATTCATTGATGGAGTAATTGAGATTAAACCTGAAGTGCCTACTATTATTCATGATATTGCAATAATTGACGTTGACGTTTCAAACAACAGTATTTACATTGGTGACTTGCTAGAAATTTATGTAAGTATTGTAAACAAAGGAACCGAAACAGAAACGTTCAATGTAAATGCGTACTACGACTCATTATTGATTGAAAGAATACAAGTGAACACTCTTGAACCAGCGGCTCAAGTGACGTTGGTTTTCATATGGAAGACGAATTCTGTTCCTGCAGGCTTCTATAAAATAGCTGCTTCAGCTCCTGTTTCCGATGATGTTAACATTGAAGATAATTTTTATGTTGATGGTGTTGTTGAAGTTAGGGTTAAGTATCCTCCTCTCTTGGTTCACGATGTTGCAGTCTTAACTGTTTTGCCTAATTCAACGTTTGTGTATGTGGGTGGGGTTGTTGAGGTTTTTGTTGTTGTTAAGAATGAGGGTGATTTTGTTGAATCATTTAATGTTACTGTTTTCTATGACTCTGAGGTTGTTGGAAGGCAGTTTGTTGAAAATTTAGAGTCTGGAGTCGAAAGGACGTTGGTCTTTCAGTGGGACACGCAGGGCGTGTTGGAAGGAAACTACACTTTGCACGC
>SOJA01000016.1 GCA_004376975.1 Candidatus Bathyarchaeota archaeon | reverse complement strand
TACTTCTTATTGCCTATTCTTTGCCTATGCTCCTCCCTTGCTTTGTTAAGAGCATGCTCATCTGTCAAGAGGTCAAATGCAGTGGCAGCTATCACTTTCGCTGCAAATATCAATGACTTGTGTGCAATTCCAACTCCGTTTTGCGCTACGGCTTGCCATGAATGTGCAGGTGTGCCCAAAATCCAGGTGGCAGTGCTGAATTCAACAGTGGGTGCCTGCCAACTCACGTCAGCTACGTCTGTGCTACCATGGCTAACTTCACCTTCGCCCCAAGGATCAGGGACATCATCGTCTATCAGCTTGTCTACAAGCTTCTCCCATCCGGGACGCTTGGACTTCTTCAATTGAGCAATCTTCATTTCAGAAGTAATTGTCTTAGCAATTCCCTTAGCAAACTCCAAATCCTCATCGCTGTACTTGGGAAGCCCTATTCCACGCATATTATTAATGATTAGCTCCGAGATCGTTCTATTAGGAACCATATTGTAGCTTCCTTCAAGAAACTCTGTTTTCACTTCCGTTCTCGTCATCATCGCTGCTCCTTTTGCTATATCAAGAATCCAATTGTGAATAAATTCCAATTGATCTCTCTCTGGTGCTCTCACGTAGTACCAGCTTCTAGCGTACGATGGTACGATATTCGGCTGGTCTCCGCCCTTTTCAATAACATAGTGTATTCTTGCATCTTGGATCACATGCTCCCTCAGAAAGTTTACGCCGACATTCATCAATTCCACTGCGTCCAATGCGCTTCTACCTTGCTCAGGAGAAGCACCCGCATGAGAAGCCTTACCATAAAAATGGAACTTGACAGAGTTAACAGCTAAACAGCTCATCAACGAAACATCATTCATAGCGTTCGGATGATGACTGATAACAGCATCTACATCGCTGAAACATCCCTCTCTAACCATGTACACTTTACCGGAGAAATTCTCTTCAGCTGGGCATCCAAAGAATTTAACAGTGCCTTTCCTGTCCTGTTTTTCCATGGTTTTTTTTAACGCTATTGCCGCTGCCATGCCGCTTACTCCATGAACGTTGTGTCCGCATCCGTGTCCAGGTTTTCCTAGGTCTAACGTTTCTTTCCACGGAACCTTTTTCTGCGACAGTCCTGGTAACGCGTCATATTCACCCATTATTCCAATAACTGGTTTTCCTTCACCCCAAGTGGCTACGAAAGCTGTAGGCATTCCCGCGACTCCACGTTCCACCTTGAACCCATGCCTTTCCAACTCGTCCGCTATTAACGCTGAAGACTTGAACTCAACTAAGCCTAGCTCAGCGAACTCCCACACTTTATCACTTATTTCAATAATCAGTTTCTTATTATCCTCAATCCAATCAAAGGCATATTTTTTATCAAACGACATGAACAACACCTAGAATACACAGATAAAAAGCCATCTCGTTTTTATGGTTTTCTAAGCCATCTTCTTACTCTACAAATAAGACAAAGCCAAACCGACGAGAAAAAAAGGAGACAACCAAATATTTTTCGCGCTTGCTTCTGCCCTGCTTAAAATCCTTAGCGATGAAAATGTTTAAAACAGCTAACAACGACTTTAACATTTCACTCACACGCAAGGCGATACAAAGAATGGACATTACAAGAATTGACGACCACATCCATCTAATTGACCTTAAACTTGATGGAATTAAGAATTCAATAGCTAGCTACGTTCTGAGAGGAAAGAACACGGTTATAGTTGAAACAGGTCCTGCATCAACAGTACACAACTTGCTGTCCAGCCTTAAGGAACTGGACGTTAAGCCAAACGAGGTAACCTATGTTGCTGTTACACATATTCATCTGGACCATGGTGGAGCCGCGGGAACATTATTGAAGCATCTGCCGAAAGCTAAGCTAATCGTTCACCGCAGAGGAGCGCCGCATACAGTAAATCCGGAAAAACTCTGGAGTCAAGCAAAAGAAGTTCTTGGAAATATAGCTGAGATGTATGGCAAGCCTGAGCCTGTTCCAGAAGAAAGGATTATCTCCGCAATGGATAACATGGTTCTTGATATTGGAAATAACGTTAAACTGAAGATTGTGGAAACCCTTGGTCATGCTTCACATCACTTGAGCTATTACGAAACATTAAGCCAAGGAGTTTTTACAGGGGATGCTGCGGGCATCTACCTGAATAAAGCTGATGTGGTTGTGCCTACAACTCCTCAACCTTTCCGTCTAGACGTCGCTTTAGCATCTCTGGAAAAGCTGATCAACTTGAACCCTAGATTTTTGTATTATAGTCACTTTGGCGAAGCATGTAATGCTGTGGAAAAACTTCAAGCTTATATAAAACAGCTTAAACTCTGGGTTGATGTTGCAAAACATGGGGTAGATGAGAGTGAGAACGTGGAAGCGATATGTGGAAGATTGCTGGATAGTGATGCGGCTCTCCGAAAGGCTGTGGAACACATTAGGAACCATCCTATTCTTGGGGAGACTGTTCTGAATCAAAGCGTAGAAGGCATTATGAGATATGTAGAAAAATTCGGAAATGCCTTAGGATGACTTCTCCAGGTGAAGTCTAATTTATTTTGTAGACGCCAAAATTGTTTATATCCAACGCGGCATGTTCTATGAGATAGGTGAGAAAAATGAGTGGAAACAGGATTCCACTTGAAAAAATAGATGATTATACTTGGCGCATTCCAAAACATAAGCCCGGCATGCGGGTTCCCGGTAGAGTGTATGCAAATAAGGCTTTGTTGGAAAAGATACAAACGGATAGAACCCTTGAACAATGTGTAAATGTATCTCATTTGCCAGGCATTTACAATTATGCTATAACGTTACCTGATGGCCATGAAGGATATGGTTTTCCAATAGGGGGTGTGGCAGCAACAGATTATAATGAAGGCGTTATCAGTCCCGGTGGGGTGGGTTATGACATAAACTGTGGAGTCCGCCTGTTAACAACAAATCTTTCAGCTCGAGATATAAGACCGAAACTCGCGGGATTAACAAGCGCAATCTTCAACAATGTTCCATGTGGACTTGGAAGCCGACGAAAAGATTTTGGAGTTACAACACATGAGTTGGAAAAACTGGTTACGGAGGGTGTTCAATGGGCTATCGACCATGGACTAGGCTGGTCTGAAGATATTGAACATCATGAGGAACAAGGATGCATGAAGAATGCTAATCCAGACAAGGTTTCAACAAGAGCAAAAAATAGGGGACTGCGGCAAGTCGGCACTTTGGGCTCAGGAAACCATTTTCTTGAAATCCAAAAAGTGGACAAGATTTATGATGAAAAAACAGCTAAAACATTCGGAATCGAACATGAAGAACAAGTCACAGTTATGATTCATTGCGGTTCAAGAGGCTTTGGCCATCAAGTATGCTCCGACTATTTAAGAATCATGGAAAGGGCTGTTCACAAATACAAAATTGCACTACCAGACAGAGAACTTGCATGTGCACCTGGAAACAGCAAAGAAGCTGAAGACTACTATCAAGCAATGGCATGCGCTGTTAACTACGCGTTTGTAAACCGTCAAACAATAATGCACTGGATTAGACAAAGCTTCCGACAAATCTTCAAAGTAGACCCAGAGAAGCTTGGGCTAAATCTTGTGTATGACGTTGCCCATAACATTGCAAAGATAGAGAACCACAAGATTAACGGAAAGCAAAGAAAAGTTTGGATTCACAGAAAAGGCGCAACGCGTGCCTTTCCACCGGGACATCCAGACGTTCCAGCAGACTACAGGGCAGCGGGACAACCGGTTCTCATACCTGGAAGCATGGGCACTAGCTCCTGGCTTCTTACAGGCACAGAAAAAGCTATGGAAATAAGTTTTGGGTCTACTGCACACGGAGCGGGAAGAATGATGAGTCGACGTGCCGCCAAAAGAAGATTTTGGGGCGGAGATGTAAAAGATGCTTTAGAAAAACGTGGGATTCACGTCAGAGCTGCAAGCACAGTTATCTTAGCTGAAGAGGCGGATCCCGCGTATAAGAATGTGGACATGGTTGTAGAGGTAAGTGATAAACTGGGATTAGCAAAAAAAGTTGCCAGACTTGTTCCCTTAGCGGTTGCTAAAGGCTGA
>SOJA01000233.1 GCA_004376975.1 Candidatus Bathyarchaeota archaeon | reverse complement strand
GTTGAAACCCAATGGCGTTATGCTGATTCCTGTTGGAAGCGCACACCTGTTCCAGAACCTCATAAGAATCACGAGGAAAGCCAACGGGAAAATTAAGAGGGAAAACCTAGGCGGAGTCGCATTTGTTCCTTTGACTGGACGACATGGGCAAAGATCCTGAACTGAATTCAGACTGAAAAGCATGCGCTAATTGATTGGTTCAAATCTTGCGGTGAAATGTCCCAAAAGTTTAGGCGCATAAACCCGCCTTAAACCTCTTATTTGATCTCTTTTCTCGTACAGCCTTATCAAACATTCTGCCACATACTTAAGGTGATTATCTGTGTATGTTCTTCTAGGAATGGCAAGTCGCATCAGCTCCATTCTAGCTGGGATAAACTCTCCAGTCTTTTCGTCAACTTTTCCGAAACATGAACTGCCGATTTCTACTACCCTGACTCCTGATTCTATGTAAAGCTGAACAGTTAATGCTTGGGCTGGAAACCGTTCAGGAGGTATATGTGGCAGAAACTTTTTCGCATCTATGAATATTGCATGTCCCCCAGGCGGCTCCACAATTGGTACGCCTCCGTTCCTCAACAATTTTGCCAAATATTCCATTTGTCTATGTCTATATGCTTGATAATTTTCTTCTATTGCTTCATAGAGCCCTCTTGCCATGGCCTCTAATTCTCTGCAAGCTAACCCGCCATAAGTTACAAAGCCTTCGATTACTATTGTTAGGTTTCTGAGTTTTTCATAAAGCTCCTCGTTGTTTGCACAGAGTATTCCACCGATGTTTGTTAACGCTTCCTTTTTGCCGCTGAACGTGCATCCATCAGCATAAGAGAAAAGTTCTCGTGAAATTTCTTTTATCGTCTTGTTTCTATAACCCTCCTCTCTCTGCTTAATGAAGTAACAGTTTTCTGCAAAACGACAAGCATCTACAAAAAAAGGTAAACCATGTTTTTTGGCGATTTTGCTTACTTCTTTTACGTTTCGCATTGAAACTGGTTGGCCACCAACACTATTGTTCGTTATGGTAATCATTATTAACGGAATTTTTTCCGGAGTTTTATCCTGTATGAAATGTTCAAGTTTTTCAGTATCCATGTTGCCTTTGAAGGGCAGTATTTTCGTTGAATCATAAGCATCTTCAATTACAAGGTTGACGGGTATACCTTTATTCCGCATAATGTTTGCTTCAGTTGTGTCAAAATGCATGTTGTTCGGAACATAACATCCTGGAAAAATCATCGTGGAGAACAGTATGTTTTCGGCTGCTCTGCCTTGATGCACTGGAATTAAGTATTTGAAGCCGAAAATTTCTTTCATTGCCTTTTTAAGCGAATAGTAGCTTCGGCTTCCAGCGTATGATTGGGTTGTTTCTATCATTCCCGCCCATTGGTGGTCACTCATGGCTGATGTTCCACTATCTGTTAGCAAGTCTATGAAAACGTCTTCTGCTTTAAGCATGAAAACATTGGAGCCAGCTTTTTCTATCAGTTCTTTACGTTTTTCCTTCGGGTGAAGCGTGATTTTCTCAATCATTTTTGTTTTAAAAGGTTCAGGCAATTCCAGCGATTTTTCACCCATTGCTCTTTCTCCTAAGCTTTAGTAGAGAGGGTTATAGTTTCTTCAGTTAATAAAAAGTTGAGGTTATCCAAACCATCTTTCTAATGTTGTTTTTCCTTTTAGCTCCTTAGTGCCTTTACGCATTTTTTCTAGAGCCTTTCTGACTCGTTTTTCTGAGAAGTCTCTTTCTCTACAAATGAAATTTATTACACTCTCCGCGTCTGGCTCCTTCCATTTTATCTTGTATTTGTCTGTTACTTTTGGGTGCAGGAATATTTCTCTAATTCTTTGCGGTTCAACTCGAAACTCTGCGTTTTTTATGTATGGTGAAGCGTTTTCTAGACTCCCATGCTCCTTTACCAGTTTTAGAGCTGTTTTTGGTCCTAAGCCTTTTACGCCACCAGGGTTGAAGTCTGTGCCTATGAGTATGCCTATATCGATTAATTGCTCATAGGTTATTCCACACTCTCTTAGAACTTGTTCAAGCTCAATAATTTCTGGCACAACCTCAATGTAGACCCTTTTCCTTGGAAGTTTTCTCCGGCCTGAAATTGTCACGTTTCTTATAAGCCTCGGGGCGCCGAAGAGCAAACTGTCATAATCTTGGCTTGCACAATAGTCCGCGTTTCCACACTTTACCAGGTATGCTGCTTGAGCTTCCCCTTCACTTGGTGCTTGGACGCAGGGGATCCCCATCAAACCTAAAAGCCGTTTGCTATCTTCAGCCATATAATCCTTTAGACGCGAAGTTGCTTGTGCATAAATGCGTGCTTCTTCTATTTTTCCTTCTTTGACGGCTTGCTCATATTTTGCGAAAGCTTCTTTTTTCGCTTTTACACGTCTTTTGATCTCAACTTCCTTTAATGCTGGTGGAACACCATCAAAAACATATATTGGTTTTATACCCATTTCCATAAGGTTGCTTGTCCTATACAGAAGACCGCTTAGATGGCTTGTGATCCTCCCACTGCTATCTTTTAACGGTGTGCCGTCTGGCTGACGAATTATAGCCAAAAACTGATACAAGGCGTTATAAGCGTCTATAGCCATGGATTTTCCACTTAAAACCTTAAGGTTAACTATTGCTTTTGGAACTAAATCGCGGAGGTTTACACCCATGATCCGTGTACCCAAGTTAACAACTCTCGCTCAAGCAATAAAAATCTTATATCAGCATCAGCGCGCTCGCTGTCCTTCAGTGATCAGGTACATTCAACTCTAAACGGTGAGAAAGATCGTTTGTATTCACAAGTTGTAAATAAGGTCGCTGAGAAACTGTTAAAACTATCAGGACAAAAGTAATCTACTGGCGTAAAGAATTAGTGTCAAGGTGGATGCATGAATGAAGGAAGAAAAGCCTCCTTCACAACCAGGTTCTACCCAAATTTTGTATGACGACTTTCTAAATTGCTTCTTGAAGTTGGAATGCAATAATCCATCAGGGAGTCATAAGGATAGAGAAACAGTCTACTTAACCAACAAGTTCGGCAGAGAAAAGGGTTATGTTGTAGCTTCAAGTGGGAATGCAGGTCTCTCTTTGGCTTACTGGATGGGAAAAAAAGCTGTTGTCTTGGTCCCGAAAGTTACTCCGAACGAGCGAATTGAAGCGATCAAGGAATTCGGAGCTGAGGTTATAGTTGAGGGCAGATACTTTCACGATTCCTACAAACTAACTAATGAAATGGCTCTAAAGCGGGGTTTTGTTAATGTGTCGCCTGGCTTTGTGGAAAGATGGAAGGGAGACGTTGCCATCAGCTATGAGCTGAAAGAATTGAAGCCGGAATACGTGTTTGTCCCTTCCGCTGACCTCATATTAGCGTATGGAATTGCAATTGGCTTCCAAGAAATGACCCATAAGAACCTGATCGAAAAACCGCCAGGAGTTATTGCATGTGTTCTTCCAAATCATCCGTTAATCAGACTATGTGAAGATGAAGCTATAAGTGAATATTACAAAAACGTTTTCAGTTCGATTTATACGCATGGAGAAGAAGGGAAAAACCTTGAGAAACGATTCCAAAATTTTCCATTCACAAGGGTGGAATCTACCACTGAATTGAACTCTGTGATGCAGTTAGGCAAGAAATATCCGAAATATGATCCCGCCGTTTTGATTGCCATGTTCATCTCAAAAAGGTATAACGGTAAGAAAGCGGTGATTGTAACTGGGGTCAATCGTCAGAGCTGAAAGATTAACGCTCTAATTCGTAACTTGCGGAACAGTTGCACTTTTATTCATAGCTTGTTTCAGCAATGCTCGAGACCTTAGACATGTTCGGTAAAGACGCAAAACAAGCTTGTAACTAGTGATAAAGATTTTCAGCGGTACACTCAGACTTAAAACATATCAAATATAAGGAAGCTTGACAATTACAAATCTACCATCGAGGGATAATGAATGAATGAGAGAGCAACAACATTGGCTTTAATCAAGTGCACGAGCTGCGGTAAACCAATACAGCCGGGAACAGAGTCCACAAAATTTCTGTGTCCAAACTGTGGGGAAATTATGATAAGGCGGTGTGCGAAGTGCAGAAAGTTTGGGCGTTCCTATAGGTGTCCGAAATGCGGTTTCGTTGGACCATGAACTGCGGAAGGAGGTTGGAAAATGGGCAGTGTTGTAGTCTCGTACAAGATATTTCCTATTGATATAACAGTTGACTTTGACAAGTTGAAGAAGAAGATTGAGGATTGTCTGCCGGAGTTCGCTTCGATATATGGCTTTGGCGAAGAGCCGATAGCCTTCGGCTTGAACGCTTTGATCGTTCAAATAAAGATTCCGGAGGATAAATCAGGTGTGCTTGATGAGCTTGAGAAAAAGTTCGGGGAGATAAGTGACATTAGTCAAGTGCAACCTGGTATGGTGCGTAGAACAAGCCGATAGCCTTACATTTATATATGAATTTAGCTCTGTTTCGGACAGTATTAGCTGATTATGGAAGGGTTCTGGTTGGTTGAACTACAGTTACGTGTTGGTGATGCAAGGCAGCGGGATGTTGGAAGGGGCATTGCCCGAATAGATCAGAGGGCTATGCAGAAACTAGGCATATCGGCAGGCGATGTAATCGAAATGGTTGGGAAAAGAATAACATCAGCTATAGCTTGGCCAGCCTACAGCGAAGATCAAAACCGAGAGATGATACGCATAGATGGTTTCACCCGCAAAAACGCGGGAGTAGCTATAAACGAATATGTTCTTGTAAGACCTGCTAAGGTTAAAAACGCGTTAAATATCTCTCTTGCGCCGGTTGACATGAGGCTGAATGTCGACGAGGACTTTACAAATTTTGTTAGAAACCGGTTGATGGAGAGAACCCTTTTGGAAGGTGACACAACCCTTGTCATGATGCTTGGGCATGCTATACCTTTCACTGTAACAAAAACCCGGCCACACGGCATAGTAAAGGTTACAGCAGAAACAAAACTCACTATATTGAATGAACCAGCACCTGAAGGAAAAGGGCTGCCGCGAACAACATATGAGGACATTGGAGGGCTGCGTGAAGAGCTTCAAAGAGTAAGGGAAATGGTTGAGCTTCCACTACGTCATCCTGAGCTTTTTCAGAGGTTGGGCATAGAGCCGCCGAAGGGAGTGTTGCTTCACGGGCCTCCTGGTTGCGGTAAAACCCTTTTGGTTAGAGCAGTAGCCAACGAATCAGAGGCAAACTTTTTCTCGATAAATGGACCAGAAATAATGAGCAAGTTTTATGGTGAATCAGAGGCTAGGCTTAGAGAAATCTTTCAGCAAGCCCAACAGAATTCCCCGAGCATAATATTCATAGATGAATTGGATGCAATAGCTCCTAAACGTGAAGAGGTCACGGGTGAAGTGGAAAGACGTGTAGTTGCGCAGCTCTTGGCGTTGATGGATGGTTTGTCTGGAAGAGGAAATGTCATAGTGATAGGTGCTACAAATAGGCCAGGTGCTTTAGATCCAGCTCTTCGCAGGCCAGGCAGGTTTGATAGAGAAATTGAGATCGGCGTTCCAGATAAGCAGGGAAGACATGAAATTCTTCAAATTCATACTCGTGGAATGCCCTTGTCAGATGATGTAGATCTTAGAAAATTGTTTGCGATGTCACATGGATACACAGGCGCAGATTTGGCAGCTTTATGTAGAGAAACAGCTATGAAGGCTCTACGCAGGTATCTACCCCAGATAAATCTGGAAGAAGAACGTGTGCCGCCGAGTGTACTGGAAAAAATGGAAGTTAAAATGGAGGATTTCCTTAATGCTTACAAGGAGATTACTCCTACAGCCATGCGTGAAGTCTACATAGAAATTCCAACAGTTCATTGGAACGACATCGGTGGACTGGAAGAAGTTAAACAGAAACTCATAGAAGCAGTTGAATGGCCTTTGAAGAACCCGGAAATCTTTGAGAGGCTTGGAATTAGGCCGCCGAAGGGGATTATGCTTTACGGGCCTCCTGGTTGCGGTAAAACGCTTTTGGGTAAGGCTGTTGCAACGGAGAGTGAAGCCAACTTCATAACAATTAAAGGTCCAGAGGTTTTTTCGAAATGGGTGGGGGAATCTGAGAAAGCCATTAGAGAAGTTTTTAGAAAGGGAAGAATGGCTGCTCCAACAGTGATATTCTTTGATGAAATTGACTCACTTGTACCTCGACGGGGCTTAGGATTTGCGGATAGTGGGGTAACGCAACGTGTTATCAGCCAGCTTTTAACAGAAATAGATGGCATCGTAAACTTAGTAGACATAGTTGTTATAGCTGCTACAAACAGACCTGATATTGTGGACCCGGCAATTCTTCGTCCTGGAAGGTTTGACAGATTAATATATGTGCCTGAACCTGATGAGCAGAGTCGCGTAGAAATATTGAAGATTTACACGAAAAACATGCCCTTATCCAAGGACGTAGACGTGACGCATTTATCAGTATTAACTAAGAACTATTCTGGAGCAGACATAGACGCTCTCTGCAGAGAAGCCGCCATGCATGCTCTGAGAAAAGATGTGAACGCTAAAGAAGTCACACTAATGGATTTTCAAGAGGCACTGAAGCAGATGGCTCCATCAGTCACGCCGGATATGGAGAAATGGTATAAGCGATTTATGCAACAGATTCGACAAGTGCAAAAGCCAGCAACACCAGTTGCTTAGGAACTTTGATCTATGATTGTTAAAACGTGGAAAAAGCGTCCAGCCCACCATTTTATATTGGAACTGCTGGAGAAGAAGGGCTCATTGACAGACGTTGATCTTTTCAATGCGTTGAATGATGAGTTCAAGGATCTAGGGATTAAAGACTTCTATGAATTGCTCATGCGGTTGGAAATCGGAGGAAAGATTCGCGTGACATCCATGGCCCGTGGGAAAAAACGAATTGAACTTGTAAAGTAGAATCCGCTCATGAAGAGGTTAGAGGTTTTTCGAGTAGATGCGTGAAGTTTTTTCAGATGTAATTGTCGTTGGAGGTGGACCTTGCGGTTCCTTCGTCGCCTCAAACCTTGCAAAACTCGGTTTCAGCGTAAACGTGTTTGAAGAACACGACGAAACAGGCATTCCATCTCATTGCGCTGGTCACCTAAGCATTAGAGGTCTAAAACTTTTGGAATTGTATCCGTTGCCCTCAGAAATAGTTGAAAACACTTTCTGTGGAGCAGTATTTCACTCTCCAAAAGGCAGAAAGTTTCGTGTAGTCTTTTCTTCGCCAGTAACATGTGCTGTCAACCGAGTTCTATTCGACAAGTACATTGCGGAGATGGCGGAAAAGGCTGAGGCACATTACCTCCTGGATTCAAGGGTTGAATCCCTAATTGTTGAAAACGGTTTTGTAAAAGGTGTTATCGCTAGGTGTGGGAAAGCTGAAAAGAGGTTTTCATCTAAACTGGTGATAGATGCTGAGGGAATATCCTCAAGAGTTCTAAGGCAAGCAGATTTGCCCATGCTTGACAGCCATATGCTTGTTAAAGCCGTGCAAGCTGAAGTTGAAAACGTGAGGGGCACTGAAACAGGAATGGTTGAAGTTTTCCTCGGCAAAGATTATGCTCCAGGATTTTATGCGTGGCTGATACCGAAGAGAGATGGGAAAGCTAAAGTCGGATTGGCTACAAGAACTGGAGATCCAAGAGTGCTCCTGCGAAGGCTTATGTTTAAACATCCAACAGCATCTAGGAAGCTGCGTAAAGCAAAAATCTTGCAAACTTCCTTTCACTCCATAACACTTGGAGGACCAATTCCTCAAGCCTTCTCAAACGGTTTCTTAGTTGTGGGGGACGCAGCCTCGCAGGTGAAGCCTACCACGGGTGGCGGCGTAATTTTCGGGATGACTTGTGCAAAGATTGCTGCTGAAATTGCTTCTGAAGCCTTACGTAGAGATGTTTTCTCTTCAGATTTTCTATGCACCTATCAGAAACAATGTAACAGAATGTTGGGGTCTGATGTTAAATTTATGCTTAGAATAAGAAAAATGCTTGATGCCTTACCGGATGACAAGTTGGATAACATGATAAGTTTCTGTGCAGAAATCGGCTTAGACAAGGCGCTTCAGAACTTTGAAGACATAGATTTTCAAATGCGTTCCGTTCTGCGCACATTATGGAGCCCTCGTATGCCGATAGCCTTCTTCTATTTTCTTCTCTCTTACCTGTTTGCGAATCATTAAATTCGTAGAAAACAATTGATAAGAAGGGATGTGAAAAAGAACGTGTCGGAGTTTCGTTACAAACAGGCTATCGTTTTCCGTTCTGACTTGAAAATGAGTAAGGGAAAGATTGCGGCGCAAGCTGGGCATGCAGCAGTTTCAGCAGCAGAGGAAGCACGCAAACATTTTAAGGAATGGTGGAAAGCTTGGCTGAAGGAAGGACAGTGTAAAATAGCTGTTAAGGTAGAAAGCGAAAAAGAACTGCTGGAATTAGAGATGCACGCGAAAGACCTAGCCTTACCATGTGTGTTAATCATTGACAGGGGTCTAACAGAAGTCCCTCCTGAAACAATAACTTGTTTGGGAATAGGTCCAGCACCAGTTGAAAAAGTAGACAAAATAACAAGTATGCTTCCTCTACTCTAGAAGGCTTAGGCGTTGACTGTTCCAAGATTGGAGAAGTCAATTGGCATTGAGGTTTACGCTACTCACTCTTCAGGCCTAGGCGGAATCATCCGGCAGCATGCTGAAGACTTTGTTGTTGAGGAAGTCTTGGTTGACGGTTCCAAAGCGGAAACAGACTGGTCTGAAAGCCAGACCAAGCATCAGGCGTTAGGTTCCTCTAACACTAAGAATCGTTATCTGTTATGTGTTATGATCAAACGGAACTGGGATACTTTTCTGGCTCTAAAAGCAGTTGCCAAGCAGTTAGATCTGAGCGTAGATTGCATTCAAATTGCTGGCATAAAAGACGCAAAGGCTGTAACCGCACAGCACATCACAGTTGAAGCTTTAAGAGCTGAAGAAATCCTGAACGTTCAGGTTAAAGACATAGAAGTTCATCCAATAGGCTATTTTCACAGCGAACTTTCATCATATTACATCTTGGGAAATCACTTTCATATAACCATCAGAGCCATAAGCCACTCAAAATCTAGGATTAGAGAACGGACAGCAGAAACTGTTGAAGAACTCAAAGCGATTGGTGGTGCTCCAAACTTTTTCGGTCACCAAAGGTTCGGCACTACACGTCCAATAACACATCTGGTTGGGAAAGCCCTAGTTCACGGAAAACTTGAGAAGGCTGCAATGCTGTATCTAGCTAAGCCAAGCCCATATGAGCATCCGGAATCTCGACAGGCACGCATGCAACTACGGAAAACACAAAACTTCAAACAAGCCCTCAAGGACTTTCCGAAACAACTACACTACGAACGTTTGATGCTTAACCGCCTAGCAAAAAACCCAGCTGATTTCAAAGGAGCCTTCAGAAAACTGCCGACAAAGCTTAGATGGCTTTTTACACAAGCCTATCAATCTTACTTATTCAATAAGTCTCTAAGCAAAAGACTGCAAAAAGGACATCCACTGAACAAGGCTGAAGCTGGAGATTACATTGTGGCTGTGGAGCGTTCTGGACTGCCAATGCCAAAAATCCGTAGGGTAACAAGTGTAGAAACAGTTGCAGGAATCAATAGAGCAATCCAAGCTGGAAAAATGCGGTTAGCAATTCCATTAATCGGCATTAAACAACATCCATCTCAAGGCGCTCAAGGAGAAATCGAAAAACAAATTCTAGAAGAAGAAGGCATCTTCCAAGAAAGCTTCAAAATTGAAGCCATACCAGAATTAAGCCTAAGAGGCGGATTGCGGACAGCCCTAGTTCCCTTAAACGATTTCTCGCTTAAAGGAATTTCAAAGGACACTGTCAATCCTTCCAAAAATAAGGCAGAAGTAAGCTTCACGTTATATCGTGGTTCCTACGCAACAGTAGTCTTAAGAGAACTCATGAAACCACGCAACCTAATAAACGCAGGGTTTTAACTGACTAGTAATGTTCTGGAGGAACATTGAATGCTTTTTTTCGTGGACATTAAAAACTATTTCCTGCAACGTTTTCCCAAAAAAAGGGAGCTAATGTGATTTCTGGCTGATGCAACTAACATAGTATTGATAGGCAGGTTAACGCGCCTTCTCCTTTACGAAATTCTGATATTTCCAATTCTTTGATGAAAAAACCTTCTTTTTCTACAAGTTTCTTCGTTTTAGGATGGTCTTTCGCTATTATGACTGTTCCGTTTATTGCAAGGCAATCTGCAGCGTATTCCTCTCCTTTTGGAACCATAATTATATTGTAGTCTCGCAGGATGTTTATGTCAAAGTGTCCCTTTGAAAGTATCACATAGTTGTTTCCAAGATAGGTGCACACGGACTTTAGATGAAGTACATTGTGAACTTTTACCGGGACTATTTGTAAGTTGCTGTTTTCCACAATTTTTCTAAGCTGACGTATAGCCTGTAAGTTTGTTCGAGCTGACACTCCTACGAAAACTTTGTGTCCGATTTTAAGAACGTCTCCACCATCAATGGTTGCTGGCGGTGTAATGCAGTGTGTCTCTTTCAGTTTTTCCAGCACCTTGGCAACTTCAACCACTTCCTTGGCTCGCGATTTAACTTTCATGTTGCAAATTATTGCCTTTTCCTCTAATACTATGGCTGTATCCTCTACAAAACAGCTATCTGTGAGAGTGTTGTCACCTTCCACCCAGATAAGTTTCAGCCCGAGCTTCTGCAAAGCCCTGCAATATTCTGTATGTTGACTCTTTGCAAGAGCGACATCTATTTTCTCAACATTTGTTCTAACGCAAAGATTATAGGAATCTGGTACAGGTCGAACTATGGCGTGTTTGATGGTAGATATATTCACAGTTTTTTTATCATTCCGTTTTGATGTCTTGCTTGCTTTGTCGTTAAACTCCTTCAGTTGCATGTGTAGTCACCTTTCAACCTATTGTTTTCAGAAGGTCTGATCGTGTTATTATTCCAATGATGCCTTTGCCTCTTGCGACCAAGACACCTTGATGTTTTTCAAGCAACGGGCGTATTGCATCTATGGTTGTTTCCTCTGAGACTATGGGTAAAGGTGGACCCATAATATTTTCTGCTTTTTGAGCCGCTATGTTTGAACTTAGGTTTCTGGTTATGCTTTCTTCAGTTACAGTTCCCACAACTTTGTTTTTGTTCATTACAGGCGTCTGGGAGATAGCGTGTCTCATCATTACTTCGATTACCTTCAGGATGCTGTCGTTCGGCTTTGCAAAAAGCACTCCCTTGGTCATTACGTCTCTACATTCTCTCTTTTCTCCTTCTGTTAGAACTCGTAAAACCTTATTCACTGTTGAAAGCCTCGGGTCAACCTTTCCCTGCTCTATCTTCGCTATGTGAGCTTGTGATACGCCGGCAAGCTCGGCAAGCCTTTTCTGAGTTAACCCTGCTTTTATTCTTAGTTTTTTTAGAACGGTTCTTGTGATGACCAGAAAATAACCACCAGTTATTTTTAGTTATAAATCAATATAGTAAAATATATATTTGTTGTTGTGTAAACAACATAAACTCTGCTAGGAGGAAGGCTGAATGAGAAACATAATTGTGGAAGACTTGAAACAGACACCGCTTGAAAAACAACGTGTAGAAATAGTTGAAAGAAAAGGACTCGGGCATCCAGATTACATATGCGACGCTGTGATGGAACAAATTTCCATTCGATTAAGCAAGGAATATATGGAGAAGGCTGGTGCAATACTGCATCACAACGTTGACAAGTCTTTGCTTGTGGCTGGAGAAGCTGAACCTAGGTTCGGCGGCGGCATAGTGAGACAACCAATGCTTTTTGTGTTTGGTGATAGAGCGACATCTGAGATCAACGGCGAGAAGATAAACGTGAACCAGATAGCCGTTGACGTTGCTAAAGGATGGTTTAGAAAAAACATGCGTTTTGTAGACCCGGAAAAGCATGTGAAATATCAAGTTGAGCTGAAGTCAGGTTCAGTTGGTCTCGTCGACATTTTCAAGCGTGAAGGAAAAGTTTTAGGCGCAAATGACACTTCTGCTGCTGTCGGTTATGCACCAATGACTAAAACAGAGAGGATAGTTCGGAAAACTGAACAATTTTTAAACTCGAAAGAATTCAAACAACGCTTTCCAGAATCAGGCGAAGACATAAAAGTCATGGGTTACCGAAACAACAACCATCTACATTTAACAATTTCAATGGCCTTTGTCGATCGTTACGTAAGCAGCGAAGAAGATTACTTCAACAAAAAAGCTAAAATCCTTGAAGAAGCCAGAAATTTCGCCAGAACGAACACTGATTTTGACAATGTTGATGTGCAACTAAACACTTTAGATGTTCGTGGAAGAGGTCTAGGCGGTGTGTATCTGACAGTTTTGGGAACAAGCGCAGACAGCGGTGACTCCGGGCAAGTAGGCAGAGGAAATCGTGTAAACGGTTTAATATCACTAAATAGACCCTTCTGTTCAGAAGCTGCAGCCGGCAAAAACCCAGTTAGCCACGTTGGAAAAATCTTCAATGTCCTAACGTACAAAATAGCCCAACACGTATACGAACAAGTGCCAGAAGTTGAAGAAGTCTACGTTTGGCTACTAAGCAAAATAGGAACTTCCATAGACCACCCAGCAATTGCAGCAGCCCAAGTCATAATGAAAGGCAACAACTCTATAGAAACAGTTAGACCCGAGATAAAAGAAGTATTAAACTACGAACTGGAAAACATAGACAAATTCTGCATAGAGCTGGCCCACGGAAAAATCCCTATCTGTTAGTTTTTCGGATATTTCTGTTATTTTTTTTTTATAGCTTCCGTCACGGCTTTCACTTCCTTTTTCTGAAGATTTTCACTCCATCCATTTCCAGGAAAGTCAAAGCCTGCTTCTATCAGTACTCGCGCTCCCTTCACGCTATTGGTGACTCTTGTTGTGAATTCGTCTGGTACTTCTTTGAAGGTTTACTTCAGCCAGTTGACGTGAAGCAGTATGT
>SOJA01000132.1 GCA_004376975.1 Candidatus Bathyarchaeota archaeon | reverse complement strand
TTAGTTTTTCAAGCTTCATTGAAGGAACGGTTGTTTGTTCAACCATTTCAAGTTCTTTGCCAATCATCGGTATGTTCTTCAAAGCTGAAAGCATACTATCCGTGAATCGCATATTCACAATGGGCTTGGAAATTTCACCGTTTTCTATTAGAAAGGTTCCATCTCTTGTAAGTCCTGTTAAGATGATCTTTGCAGGTTCAACAGGATTCACGTAATGAAATGTTGTAATGAATATTCCACGTTTTGTCTCAGCTATCTCCTCTTCCAAAGTAGCATCTCCCGGTTTCATAATTAGGTTGAAGGGCATAGGCCATTCAGAATAGAAATCGCTGATAGGGGGCAATGCGTGTCCGGTGCTTTTCTTATCTTCCTTTCCAGCTGTGAAAGAGTTATAGCATATGCTTTGTTCCGAGACAACTCCATCGTTTATAAGCTGCAAAGCCCTTTTTGGGACTCCTTCACCGTCAATCGGCATCGCATAAAGTGTTCGCAAATCTCTAGCATCATCTTTAACGTTAAGTTTGCCATCGAAAACTTGCTGGTTTAGACAGTACTTGACGAAGGATCGCCCATCTTGATATGAAATCGCTGAAAAACCTAGATAGCCTAAGTACATTAAAAGCGTAGCAGAAGCCAAAGGCGACAAGACAACCTGGTACTCGCCTGGAGACAGTTTGATCGGGTTTATGCTTTTCAAGGATTTTTCAGCAGCATCTTCAGCTAAAACAATTGGATGGATATCTTTGATACATCTTGAATATTTTTCAGCAGTTCCAAAACCTTCTGAAGTTCCGGATTTCGATATGACTGTGGTTTTCATGTTTGCTGAGGCTACTGTAGCTCCTGCTAATACGCCCAGTGAATTTGCAACTGCAAAAACCATTGAACCAGTTGAGAAGTAGCCTGCAACAGCTTTCACAATCGATGATTTTGAATGTGCAGTTTCAATGGCTTCTTTAACTCTTTCTGCTCTGTATTTGGGCGTGCAATATGCTGTTTCCTCATCGAAAACTCCTTCAATAGGAGTCCAAGGCTCTGGTTCTGGTAGACTTTTGAAGTGTTTGTTTGGGGGTGAAGCTTCTGCGATTTTCACTGCTTGCGCTACAGCTTTCCTAATTTCTTCTTCCTCCAAGGTGTTGACGCGTGTGTTGCTGATCTGCTTGTTTAGCACTATCTTGATCAGTACTCCACCCTTTTTTGTTGCAACATTCTGATGTATCTGAGAATTCGCAAACCGTGTTAATGCCGTGTCGAGTAGAAACGCTGAAGCTTGCGCTTGATCAACATTTTGTTTCATAGCATCTTGTACGGTTTTCTCCGCGATTTCCAACAATCTTTCTGTAAGCACACTTTCCACCTCTCTACATTAATCCAACACGAACTTTGCAGAATCTTGCGGTTCCACACCCATGTCCAACGTACATTACTTGACTTGGCACACCTTTGCCACAGTTTGGCACACCATGCATTATCCAATCGTCTTTGCTTACAGCGTCGCATGAACCCCAGAACTGTGGGGTAACACCCATGTAAGTTGGGTTCTTAACCATGTTTTCTTTGCTTCCATTCCTTATTCTCCAGCCGATTTCCGTGCCGAACTGAAAGTTTATGCGTCTGTCATCTATGCTCCATGAACGATTAGTCAACATCAAGACACCGTCTTTTGTGTCTTCGACAACTTCTTCAGATTTCCAGTCTCCAGGAAGCAAGTTAATGTTTGTCATGCGTATTAGGGGCAGAGCTAAAGGCGAGTCCGCTCGCATTCCACCGCTGCTTTCTTCAAGATCCAATTCAGCAGCAGTTTCACGAGAGCTTTGATATCCTACAAACAAGCCTTTCTTCACCAAGTACACTCTTTTGGCTCTTGTTCCCTCATCATCGTAACCGAACGTTCCAAGCCCATGTGGAACGGTAGCATCAGCCACTATACTCACTTTTTCAGAACCGTATTGGAAGTTTCCCAGTTTCTCAGGTGTTAGAAAACTTGTTCCAGCATAGTCCGCCTCTGTACCTAACGCTCGGTCGAGTTCGGTTGGGTGCCCGCAGCTTTCATGGATTTGCAAAGCCAGCTGGTCCCCTGTTAGAACCAGGTCTATCTCTCCTGAAGGACATTTTTCAGCCTCAAAAAACTTCAAAAGCTCCTGCCCTGTTTCCTTTGCATGATCAACCAATGCGAAAGATTCAAAGAATTCATAGCCGCTTGTGGCATTGTTGCCTCCGAAAGAGCTTGGATACGACCGTGTTTGCATTTCTCCATTTCTAACAGCTATGGCTGATAGTCCTCCGCCACACCACGTCGTCCGTTGATTGATCTTGGCACCTTCACTGTTCATGAAAAGCTTGTTCTCTCTATATCCGCGATAATAGGTATAAGCAGCTTTTATCAGCGGAGACTGTTCCTTAAGGATTCGCCCAGCTTGAACAAGCACATCCAACTTTTCCTCCACTGGAATTTCAAACGGATCTTTCTGAAAACTGCTAACATACTGGTCTTCTCTAGCTTCTTCACGGATTAAAACTGCTTCCTTCTTCTTCAACAAAGCGCTTGCCCTCGCAATACTGACAGCTTTTTCAACTGTCCGCATGATTTCCTCCTTGTTTATGTCAACTGAACCAGCAAAACCCCACGCTCCATCTGCAACTACTCTCACACCGAACCCTTTCGTTTGTAGAAAGTTAACCGCTTCTGGTTCACCATTCTTCACTGTCAAGACTTCTCGGAGTATTTCACTTATTCTGATGTCAGCGTAGGAAGCTCCTTTTTTCCCTGCCTCTTCTAAGGCTATTTTTCCGAAATCTGAAAACACCTTAACACATCCTGTCGTTGGAACCAACTAAAGATCTATCTAGCTTTTCACTTTTTCGATCAAAAAGCGTGAGTTTTTAGACTTACGAAGTGGCGATGTCTCCTGCAAAAACTCCTTTTTTGGTGTGTGTGTTCAGGGCGCATATTTTGGCAGTTAGATATGTATACTTAACATCTTTAGTAATAACTATGTCAATAAATGAGCTGGATATTCTTCTAACTTACAAGTGTAATTTCGAGTGCGATCACTGCTTTGTTTACAGTACTCCAGATGCTAAGGGAGTGATGAAAATTTCAGGCATAAAAGCGATACTTAAGGAAGCAGAGAAGATCGGAAGCATTGAATGGGTTTATTTTGAAGGTGGCGAACCCGTCCTCTACTATCCTATCATGTTATGGGGGCTGCGTGAAGCAAAGAGATTGGGATATAAAACGGGATTTATAACGAACGCTTACTGGGCTACTTCGGTGGAAGATGCAAAGGAATGGTTAAGACCTATTTGCGAAATAGGAGTTTCTGACGTGGTGATCAGCGATGATGCGTTGCATTATGGCAAAGAAGAAGAGAACTTGGCGAAATATGCCTATCAAGCAGCCAAAGAATTGGGCTTACCCGTCAGCACGATCATGATAGAAGATCCAAAGGAATATCTAGTCGGAAAAGAGTGGAAAGGGGAACCTGTCACGGAAGGTGCGGTGTTATTCAAGGGAAGAGCCGCTGAGAAACTGGTGGAGGGTTTGCCGAGAAAGCCGTGGGAAGAACTTGACAAATGCTTGGATGAAGATTTCTCAGATCAGAAGAGAGTTCATATTGATCCCTTTGGATACGTTCATGTCTGTCAGGGCATAACCATGGGAAACATGAAAAAGACTCTATTGTCCGCATTATTTGAAACCTTCAACCCGTATACACATCCTATATGTGGGCCTATTTTGAAGGGAGGCCCAGCTGAACTGGTGAGACAATA
This sequence comes from Candidatus Bathyarchaeota archaeon, assembly GCA_004376975.1. The sequence continues at coordinate 328 of SOJA01000132.1, read as the reverse complement.
TCATATTAAGCATGAAGAGGGTTACGTGGATGAATGTCATCTATGTTACTGTACCCGTCTAAAATTGAGAAAGATGTTTCCTGAAATTCTTGCTCCTGACCAAATCTACGGAGTTATTCCTTAAACAAAGAATGCCATGATTGCTGCATTCATTTTTACTCCTGAGTAACTTCAATCTACGTGTTGAAGATTCTGAGTCACCGAAACATCCAAAACACCTTTGTTTATGTACACTTGGAAGCGCTACTATTCAATGAAGGAAATGACGAGTTCTACGCCGCAGTTACAACGAACGTTGATGAAGCCAGCAACTTGTTGAAAGTAGGCT
>SOJA01000061.1 GCA_004376975.1 Candidatus Bathyarchaeota archaeon | reverse complement strand
CGGGAGATGTCCCCAGAGCCTCTGTTCTAAGCCTTTTGGTTATCAATATATCTTTTCAGTTTAGGGTTTCTATTCTCAGCTGGATACAATAATCTACCAGCTCTGAAAAACACAAGTCAATCCTTAAACTCTGTTAGGTAGGCTAAGAGACGCTTTTTCCCTTCTTAGTCAGAGCGTAAGCAGGTATCGTTACACCCAACTGTAGTGGCGCCTTATTGTCAATGTACGTTCGAAGCATCTTCGAAGCACTTGCACTGGCAACATCAACCTTAGCTACACGCTTCACATAAGGCTTGTCCACAGAAGTATTGTAGACAAAAAAACCAAAACATCCACACTAATCTCAAAAATTCCGATTTCACTTATAGCCTTCGCTTCAAAAACAGCAATATTTACTGAAAGCCATCATTTCTTTTTTTTGAAGTAGGTCCATCAGTCTTAGAGCACGTGCATTTTAGTCAAGCTTTTTCACATACACATGTTTTTAATGAAAAAGAGTTATGCATCACATGAACTATTATCGGTTATATGAAGTCTTAAATTCTGCCTATTTTTTTCAGGTGCATTTGCCAACTTAAAGTCATGGTTTTTGGATGTGATGCCTTCACCTCATCTAGCCGTGAGATGGCGGTGTTGTGCGGCGCTTCCAAAACTACTTGTGGGTTTGTGTACGCTTCTTTGCAGATTTTGCGAACAGCTTCAACGAAGCGATCGAGCTCTTCTTTCTCAAATGTTTCTGTTGGTTCAATCATCAACGCCTCATCAACGATAAGTGGAAAGTAAATCGTTGGTGCATGCAATCCATAGTCAAGCAGACGCTTTGCAATATTCAATGCTGACACGCCGGTTTCATTCTTCAGAGACTTAGCACTGAAAACACACTCATGCTTCCTTGGTTTTTCACTTCCGTAAGGAAGTGTCAATCCTCTAATCTCCTTTAGCTTTCTAGCCAAATAGTTCGCGTTCAGAACAGAAACTTCAGCAACCTCTTTCAATCCTTCAAAACCCAAACTCAAAATGTAAGCGTAAGCCTTCAACAACACAGCAACATTTCCGTAAAAACCCCTTATCTTACCGATGCTTTGCGGTCTGTCATAATCCAGATGATAGTGTTCCCCATCAAAGGCTATGCGTGGAACAGGCAGAAACTTGGCTAACTCCTCGCAGACACCAACTGGACCTGCTCCGGGGCCTCCTCCACCATGGGGCGTGCTGAAGGTTTTATGGATATTCATGTGAACTATGTCGAAGCCCATGTCACCAGGTCTAACTTTACCCAGTATAGCGTTCAAGTTTGCACCATCATAGTAAAGCAGCCCACCAGCCTCGTGAACAATCTTCGCTATTTCCTCGATGTTTTCCTCAAAGATTCCAAGAGTGTTAGGGTTGGTCAGCATGAAGCCTGCTGTACGTTCAGAAACAGCAGTTTTCAATGCTTCGATATTCACACAGCCATTCTGATCTGATGGGATGACAACAACGTTAAACCCAGCCATAACTGCACTTGCAGGATTGGTGCCATGAGCAGAATCTGACACAATAATTTCTCTTCTCTTTTCATTCTCTCCATTCAACATGTGATAAGCACGAATGAGTAACGTACCTAAAAATTCACCGTGAGCACCTGCAGCAGGCTGCAGACAAACCTCGTATGTGCCAGTGATCTCAGCAAGCCACTGCTCAAGCCTGTAGAGAATTATCAAAATGCCTTGCACAGTACTCTCATGCTGAGACGGATGCACCATGTTTATGGTTGGCAAGTTTGCAAGCAATTCGTTTATTTTCGGATTATACTTCATTGTGCAGCTTCCAAGCGGATACAAACCGGAGTCAATACCATAATTCATTTGGGATAAACGTGTGAAATGTCTTACGACCTCAACTTCTGAAAGCTCCGGAAGCTTCAGCCGACTTTTGCGCCGCATGTTCTCTGGAATAAGTATGTTCACATCGCCAACTGTTTGCTTGATCTTCTCTTCAGTTTTAGGGGGTACATGTCCTCTTCGCCCTTTCCTTCCAAGATTGAAGATTATCGGCTCATTCCAGTCTGCTTGCTTAGTCATAACGCTTTTCACCTCTCTCCATTCACAATCTTCTCCAGAGCCGTTGGCAGGCGCTCAATGTCCGCTCTCGAATGGATTTCAGTTATGCAATATAGAGCTGTTTCGCCGAGGTTTGGAAACTCTCTTGAAACGTCTTTACCGCCGTTAATTCCATACTTCAGAAGTTTTTCATTTATCTCTTCAACGCTTAAGCCTGTCTTGTCAAAGTTAACAGTGAATTCCTTGAAGTGGGCAGATTTGAAAACTGGGGCTCTGACACCATCTACTTTCGAAAGCAAGTGAATAGCATAATTTGCCTTGTACATTATCGTCTTATCAAGTTCACGCAATCCTTCCGGTCCAAGCAAAGCCATGTAAACAGCTGATGCAACAGCACATAAGGCTTCGTTGCTGCACACATTTGATGTTGCTTTTTCACGTCTAATGTGCTGTTCACGAGTTTGCAAAGCCATACAAAAACCTTGCCTACTACCCTCCATCGTTGTTGTCATTCCAATTATGCGTCCAGGCATCTGCCTAATCAACCTTAAATCGTCGCGACAAGCAAAAATTCCCAAAAGAGGACCGCCAAAATTCATCGCGTTCCCAAGAGGCTGGCCCTCACCAACCACAATGTCCGCACCATAATTACTCGGAGGTTCCAAGATTCCAAGGGAAATCGGGTCAACACCCACGATGAAAAGCGTCTCGTGCATGTGCGCTTGCTCACTCACTTCATTAACTTGAGTTTCAACAAATCCTAGATAAGATGGATTCTCAATGTAAACTGCTGCTGTTTTATCTGAGATTTTATTCTTCAAATCTTCGAGGCTGACCTGTCCAGTTTCCTTGTTGTATGCCACTTGCTTGATTGTTAATCCAGCCGGTTCCGCATACGTCTGCAGAGTAGCCGCTCTTTCCGGATGAACGATTTCAGGAATCAGAATTTCATTTCGTCTCGTTACACGAGCTGCCATACGGGCTGCTTCGCCCAAAGCGGAAGCCCAATCATACAAGGAGCAACCAGCAACTTCCATACCTGTCAATTCACAAATCATGCTTTGATACTCAAAAAGAGCTTGAAGCATGCCCTGCGATACTTCAGGCTGGTAAGGCGTGTAAGAAGTAAGCAGCTCACTGCGTTGAACAATTTCTTTTACAACCGCTGGAACATAATGGGGCCAGCAGCCAGCACCCAAAAACACGGGCATATCATTGCATGTCTTGTTTTTTGAAAGTAAAGTCTCCACGTGCTTTTTTATTTCAAATTCTGATAGAGCTTCTGGGAGATTCAACGGTTTTTCTAAACGATATTTTTCTGGAATGTCCGCATACAATTCCTCTATGCTTTCTATTCCTATTGCCTGCATCATTTCCTGCTTGATTTCTGACAGTGAGTTCGGAATATATGGATGACTATTATTGCTCAAGGCTTCTTCCTCATTAGGAATAGGATTAATCAGCGGCTTCTTCTTTAAGCTTTTTTGAAGTGTTGAATCCAAGCGTTGAACGAGCTTTAGTATTGTATTCCTTTTGCTGTAACCATTTTCTTCGGGTATTTGATGGCTATGATTTCGTTTACGAACTCCGCGCGTTTGATTAGTGCCTTTGGGGCGAACCTTCCCGTCAAGATAACATCTGTTTTCTTCGGGATCTTATCCAAGAACTCCAAGACTTCTCTAATGTCTAAAAGCTTGCAGTGTAAGGCTAAATTAATTTCGTCTAGAATCAACAGATCCGGTTTTTTTTCCTTAAGGATTGTTTCAGCGAAATCTAAGGCTTTACGAGCTAATTCTTTATCTTCTTCACCTAGGTTGTCTAATCCATGCCATCCTTTACGGCCAAACTGGTAAATCTCATAGTAGGGTGCAAGCATTTTCCGAATTTTATATTCACCAGTGTTCTTCCACCATTTTAAAAACTGGATTAGAACAACTTTGTGTTTGTGCCCTACAGAACGTAACGCCAAGCCTAAAGCATTAGCTGTTTTTCCAGCTCCCGTTCCCGTGTAAATGTAAACATATCCCATTCAGTTTTCCTCTTTTTACATTATTTCTTTACTGTTCAATGATTATAAGTTTTAAATAGGGTCATGCCCTCATGTTAGTTATGGAGCAGTAACCAAATGGAGTACGATTATGAAAAGCTTCTGAAGACAGCGCGTTCACAAATTCCTGAAGTTGCTTCAAAACATGAACGTCTCGAACTTCCTAGGATAAGTATAACGATTATAGGTATACGAACGGTAATTCACAATTTCAAAGCGTTGGCAGAAGCTTTGAATCGTGACCCGCGACATCTGCTAAAGTTTTTGACAAGAGAAATGGCTACAGCAGCAACTATGCAGGAGTCAAAGGTGATTTTTCAAGGAAAGTTCTCGCGAGATACATTTGAAAGGCTTACTCAGAGGTATATGGAGCAGTTTGTCACATGTCCCGTTTGTAAGCGTCCAGACACGAAAATTGTTAAGGAAAAACGTTTATCCTTCTTGGTTTGTGAAGCATGCGGAGCCAAAGCGGCTGTTAGACAATTATAAGAGCGTTCAAAAATTGGAAGCCTACATGAATCTTAAAAAAATCGGCAACAACGTTCTTCTAGCAATGTGTGACGCTGAAATAATCGGCAAGACCTTGCGAAAGGGAAAAATGGTTTTCCATGTAAAAGAAGAGTTCTATAAAGGCACAAAAGTCAGCATTGAAGAGGCTGTAGATCTGATTGCAAACTCAACAATAGTGAACATGATCGGCAACAACGTTGTTCAAAAAGCCATAGAAAAAGGTCACGTGCACCCTGAAGCAGTATTAACCATTGATGGAGTGCCTCATGCACAAATAGTAAAAATTTAAATCCCCGAATATTTTCAAAAATGCACGCGTGTTTTCTTCTTAAGGAAACCCCATTCGAAGAATGGGAAACCTAAAATCAAAACTAAATTGATGCTTCCTCCAGCTCTAGATGAATAATCTTGTACAGAACGGGTTGAATAAAGCCTTGGTTCTGAATACAGAATGAATAGTGTGTATATAAGCTATATATCCTTATATATGGTATTTCGAATAAGTATATATCTGGCGCGCTTGTTTATGGGCTCAGGTAGCAGAAAATGAAAGCACTTGAAATCACACCTTTAAAAGATAAGAAATTAGTCGTTCTAATCGTTGAGAAAGAGTACAATGAACCTTTTTGGATAATTAAACCTCCTTCCACTCCGCATTCTCGACTACTTCACTCCCTCTTTAGACCTTCCATAGCCTTCTCTGGGTTTCTGAACAAGCTAATCAAGAAAGTCAATCCTGACTTTGCAACTGAAGAGTTAGGCATGCGTCCACAAAAGGAGTTTTACGAGGGCAATGTTTTGGCTGACCTGTTTCAGAATAACAACATTCCCTTCTTTCCCGTTGATATTGACGAAAATGCTAAAGCGTATCTTGAAACCAGCTTAGATGAAAAGACAGAGTCGAGAGACAGTATACTAAAAGCTTTAGCCAAGTTGTCCAAGCAAGAAGAGGAGACACATTCTATTGAAATGGAATACTTGGTTGCTTATGGTCAGTGCTTACAACTTGAGATTGATGAACAAGACCAGGAAATACGTTTTCCCGTAAGGGAAAGCTGGATTATTATGGATATTTTAGCCCATGCTAAAGATATTGATGCTGAGGAAGAGATTACTTGTCTTCATATATGCAGTCCCGAGCACGTAGAAGGAGTTAGAAAACTTCTGGAGTCCCTAGATGTTCAAGTTGAAGTCCTTAAGCTTTCGAAGAAGGTAGTTTCAGCTCGCGTTGACACTCGCTCCAATGAACCAGCAGATCTACTGCAATCAATGCAAATTCAAGTTCGACCAGTCATTAAGAAAAGTGGATCTTACGATTCACCGTACCTTCTCTTTTACTTAGACACTGACGAGAGAGCCAGTCCTTTTGACATTTGCATGGCATACGATGCAGCATATAATGCTGTTATACCATATGACCATGTGACCCCAGAAGACGCTGGTAAAATTGTGCAGGACACAATTTTTTCTAGAGGGCCAAAAGCTCTTAAGCACACATGCTTTTTTATTGGAGGAAAAAACGCTGAAAAGGCTGAAAAGGTTCTCAAAGCTGTAAAGAAGGCTATGTTTCCACCTTTCCAAGCAAACACAATAATTGATCCAGGCGGTGCATACACAACAGCAGCATCTATGGTTGCGAAAGTCGAAGATGCTCTCTTATCTCACAAACTCGGTGACTTAAGGGACAAATCCTGTGCAGTTCTAGGCACAGGCGCTGTCGGACAGATAGCAGCAGTTCTGTTAGCTAAGCTTGGATGTGAAGTAACAATTGCCAGTCTTAATCCAAAGCGCGTAGATGGAAAAGAATATGCTCAAAAGGTTGCAAGGCTTCTCGCAGATAGACACAAAGTTAATGTATTAGGTGTTTTTGCGCCAACATCAGCCGAAAAGCTTGACATACTAAAGAAAGCTGATATAGTGTTTTGCGCTGCTACGAGAGGCGCGCGAATTATAAAGAAAGAATTACTAAAGGAACTTAAGTTCTTGAAAGTTCTGGTTGACATAAATGCCATCTCACCTCTTGGAATAGAGAGTATAGAACTGAAAGATGACATGAGGGAAATAGCGCCTGGAATTTTTGGAATAGGGGCGCTTGCGGTCGGTGAGTTAAAGCATGAGCTGGAAAAGGAGATTTTAAGACTGGCACGAGGCAGCAGAAAAGAGAGTTTCAATTACAGCCAGGGTATACAACTCGCAAGGAAACTGCTTCGAAAAAAGATTTCTCCGTCAAAAATGACATTGACTTTGAAGTATCCATCTATAAAGAGAAGTTCTAAATAGCCAGCTTATACGCACGATTTATGGCTATCTCAGCTATGTCTACTGCACATTCAGCGATTCCATTTATATTGCCACGTATCGAACAGATCATACAGACTATCAATGCATTCTTTTGTCTGGTCATAAACGTCTTTGAGGCTATTTCTCGATCCAACTTTTCAATCTTTTTTTGTTGTTCTATTATTTCAACCGAATCGGCTACATTCTTCGACAAGAAAGCAGTCAATGCTTTGCTATATAAGTTGACAGCTTCAGTCCCAGCACTGAACAATAGTGCTAATAGCTGATCTGGTATCCTAAGTCGGCTTCCATCCAATATTATCAATTGCTGTGCTATGTTGGCGGAATGATCTGCAGCGTGCTCGACTCTATACACAAGGGTTTGGTAGTCCATGCAATCTATGGGATCGATGTCGAGTTCATTTGCTAAGGTCGAATCTTGGGCAGCGTCGCGAAGCAGTCGGAGAAGGAAAAAGGAGAAGTGATCAACATCATCGTCGAGAGAGAAAACAGATTTCGCCAGCATCACATCTCGGTTTTTTAGCGAATTTAACATATCCCGACACATGGAATAAGAGATAAGATACATCCTTTGGATTGCCAATTCAAGTGATGCTTTTGTCTCATCCATTAGAGTTTGAATGGACATGCTTTTGGAGTCAGCTTCCATAATTCTCATATAAAGCGTCCTGACAATATTCCTGATTGCTTTTCTTTGTCGAACAGAAAATATTTTGTTGGACAAAACTTTGATGTTATTGTAGCCGCCTAGATAACTGCCAATTATTCTTCGAACAATCAAAGTCTCTTTCTCATCTGCATCTACGTGGAGGACTATTTCTTCACTCTCTTTTTTCTTCTTACCGCTTGGAAAAATCGCCAAGGAACGATCGCGTTGAATGGCAAGAGAAACAACGTCTCCTTGCTTCAATTCATTCAACTTCACCCAATGTTTTGGGAGAGAAATCACAAGAGAAGATCTGCCCAAAGATATAATTTTACGTTCCATAATTCATCCTCGTCATATATCGGTAGTCACGCTGTACTATACATGTTAATGCAAATATATATTCTAATCGAACTCAGCTAACGCGGTTTATCCTCAACATGAGCTATTTCGTCAGCAACATCAAAGCCCTTAACACTCTACCTAACCCTAGTAGCAATCTTAACAGTAAGCTTCGCAATGATTAAACGTAAAACGCTTAAAGAGCAAAACGATCCAGAAAACTCGCGCGCGCTACCTATAATTGGATATTTCTTTGTTTTTTGGGTTATCAGGCGCGTTTTTGCAGGAATTCATAGCCGCAGTCACACTTTGCCTTTCCTGAAGTAACTCGCTCAATCCTTTCCTGGATGCACTTCATCTCTCTCAACCCAGCTGAACTTCCTCTGCAGAGCTTTCTGGTAGTACTGTTTCCAATCGTAGTTGACATGTTTTCCCCATTCATAATATACTCGAGGGTCTATGTAGCTTTTCAGGGATGTAGCGAGGTTGTAGTTACGGGTTTCCTTCTGGATATCGATTTTGAGCTTCAGCTTGTTTATCGCTGCTTTGTCCCGCTGTTTCCGACTCTCTAATCTCTGCCTTAGCTTCTCCATCTGCTCAGTATGTTTGATCTTTAACAGTTTAATGCGTTGCCTTTGGCGGGCAATGGCTTTTTGCTTTAAGTCAATGCGTTTGTTCAGAGCAACAACGGGTTTGCCCTGTTGCTTCCTATCTGCGAGTTGTTGCCGATAAACCTTCAATTTCTCCTTCATCTCCGTTAGCCATTCCTCCTGTTTCCTCAGCCTCTCACTATCTTTCTCTTCCCGTTGCTTAGCCTTATGTCTCAGCTTGTCCTGAGCCTTCTTCCCCCGATCTTTCAAGGTCACGAGGCGATCCTTCTTCTTTTCCAAAGAAGATTTCCAAGTTTTAGGAATAGTGCGCTGATGATTGCAAACTTTAGCAGCATCCAAGTTCGCCATCTTCGCGACATATTTCTTCACATATCCAGGGTCCTCAAGTCCAACATGAGTCTTTTTCAGCTTCGTTTCAACAGCCTTAGACGCATAGTAAGTGCGGAACACCTTAGCTGAGAGCCCAGTCATCACCTCATCAAGAAATTCGCTTACATGCTGCGAGCGGACACCATCAAAAAGAGTTGACCTTGCGTTAGCCGCGAACTCCTTAAGGTTTCTGATGACATCATCTGGGAGTTCAACTGTGAAGACATGTGGAACAGAGTCCTTTCCAAGAAAGTTAAAGGTTACAGTGCCATCCCCATTGGGGCGTACATGTTCTGGTCGGAGGGTTGAGGCGCCAATGGTGTCTGCCTCGTCAGGATCTTTCTCGTCGCCGACCCTGATTTTCAGCTTATTAATAAGAAAGCAAACGGTTGCTATTTTCCTGCGTCTTGAATTATCCGCGTTGAGGTTCTTTTGGATGTGCCTTTGAACCTTTGCAAGGTTGCGGCGAAGCTTCTTGGCTTTGTCGAATTTCTTAATATCCTTCTGTTGTTTCTGGATGCTGGAGTCAGAAAACCAAACATACTTCGTCTTGCCGGTAAGTTTGTCCTGCCATCGTGCAATCCACATGGCATTATGCTCCCAGACAGTAGCCTTCCAGTTCCCTGGCGGCCTATGGGCATCTGGCGAAAGGTTAAGCTCAACGTCTTCCACGCATGGCCCCTCCTTCCAGCATCCTCTGAGAGGATGTTTCCCGCGGCCTATGAAAATGGAGCTTGGTTCGACAACATAGTTGGCTACCTCCACTCGGACATTATCAACATAGACATATCCGTAGCGCTCCTTGTTCGCCTCTCTTCGGGCTTTTCTCTGAGCTGCCAGCTTTTTTCTCTCTTCTCTAGAGCGGTTCACCTTCCATGCTCGTTCCTTTTCAACGACGGAAAGGATAGCTGAGTAGTCAACATCACTAGGTTTGACATTGAATCCGAGCTTCTTTGATAAGTCACTGTGAAAATTCTTTGCGAAAACAGGGTCCTCAACGTACGGAGTTCCTATTTTCTTCGCCCAGGCGAGAGCCATTTCCTCCTGTTCCTGTGTCAGCCTAATCTTCTTTCCCTTGACTTTGATTGTGAAACTTCTTCCCTTGTATCGGGGTGGAACCAGGACGCCGTTATGGTGTAATCGCGCCATTCAGTTATCCGCCTAACTATTTTTTTATATGGGATTGGACAGGACTTAAACCTTGCTTCCCTTGATAGAATTTACGTCATTAAGCTTGTAGTTGTATATAAATTTCTCCAACACTTGAAATACATCGACGTACTCAACTATGCCGAGTAAATGGTGAATTTGATCAGTGATCATACGCCTGAATAAACATGCTTTTAAGAAAGGTTTTATACTCTTTTGGAAGGAATGGTTGAGGTGACTAATTGGGTAAGAAGAAGGTTAAAAGCGAGGAAGAACTAAATAGGATGGTTCTTCCATCTAAAAATGATGTTTTAGGAATAGCTGTTAAAATGCTTGGGTATGACCGTATTTTAGTTAAGTGTCAAGATGGTCATGAGCGTTTATGTCGCATACGCGGTAAAATGAAGAGGCGGGTTTGGATACGGGAAGGAGACATCGTTTTGGTTTCTCCTTGGGATTTTCAATCTGATAAGCGTGGGGACATTTTTTGGCGTTATAAGCGTTCTCAAGCAGAATGGCTTCGCAGAAAAGGGTATCTAACCGGTTAGTTGGTTGTGGATGGAGAATGGAAGGTGTCTTTTAGGGAACACGTGGAAAAAAGGATTAGTAAGAAAGAAAAGGATTATGAAACTGAACGGTTGATGAAGGAGAAGCGGAGCGAAGAGTACGAGGTTTTGGAAGAAGTTTTTGACCGCTCAACTTTGATGGTGATTTATGATTTTCTAAACAAAGGCGTTATAGATGAAATTCATGGTGTTGTTAACGCTGGAAAAGAATCACGTGTTTATTGGGGAAAAGACAAGCAGGGAAAAGAGCTGGCAATAAAAATATACTTAACTATTTCAGCTGAATTCCGTAAAGGTATGCTTAAATACATTGAAGGAGACCCCCGATTCAAAGCAGTAAGACATGACACCCGCTCACTGGTTTTTGCATGGGCTCAGAAAGAATTCAGAAATCTGAAACAAGCAGTAACTGCACGTGTTAAGGTTCCGAAACCAATTGCTGTGAAAAAAAATGTGCTCGTAATGGAATTTATTGGGAAAAACGGGAGAAGTGCACCTTCCCTGAAAGAGCAGCCGCCAAAACACCCCGGAAAAACTTACAAAACTCTGTTAACTTACTTAAGGCGGCTTTATCGTAAAGCTGGCCTTGTCCATGGAGACTTGAGTGAATACAATATTATGTTCTGTGGAGGTGACCTAGTGCTGTTCGATGTTTCGCAGTCTGTTCCTCTTTCTCATCCTTTAGCAGATTTCCTTCTACGTAGAGATTTGAAAAACCTGAACAGATACTTCAGCCGTTTAGGCGTTGAAGTTCTATCACCTGAGGAGTGCTACAGGAAGGTTACGGGACATGACAGAAGCTAGCTCATTTCTCAAAGTTCCAAGAGAACGGATAGGAGTCTTAATAGGGCCAAATGGGGCGATAAAGAAATACATTGAAAAGACGCTTTCGGTCAAGCTTGAGATAGAGAGTGAAACAGGCGGTGTCAGAATAACCATATCTGAAAATGCTGAAGATCCATCTTTGCTTTTCAAAGCTAAGGATGTTATTGCTGCCATTGGCAGAGGCTTCTCCCCAGAACTTGCTTTCCGGCTGATACGTGATGAAGACTCTTTCTTGGAAATGATTGACCTGCGAACCATTTTTGGAAGATCTGAATCAGATATCAAGCGTGTCAAAGGCCGGATAATAGGGATGGAGGGAAAAACAAGAAGGATACTTGAGGAGTTGACGGAAACTAATGTGTGTGTATATGGACATACTATTGGTTTAATCGGAGACATTGAGCAGGTTCAAGCTGCAAAGGAAGCTATTCAAATGCTGATTAGAGGAAGCCAACATAGCACAGTTTACAGGTTCCTACATAGAAAACGCAGGGAGCTTAAAAAAAGAAAGCTTGAACTTTGGGAAAAACCAGAAGAGAAATGACTGGCAGGCTCTTCGCACTCAAGATCTCAATCATTAGGTTCTTTCAGTGGGGCCAGAGTCGTCATTGCCCGCCATACTAACCAAATGGTAGAACTGAATAAAAAGTTATAGGCAGTGTGGTATTCACGTATCTGGATGCAACAAATGACGACGTGATCCAGAATGCACAGCAAAAGTAAACGTGTTGAAGATTATGCTTAAGAACATTCGTGTAGTTCCTTTAGCTGCTGAAAGCCTTGGTGTAAGATCGATGTGCACATACGTTGAAACTCCAGATGTGAAAATACTTTTAGATGCCGGGGTTTCGCTGTGTCCAAACCGTTTTCGCTTGCCACCTCACCCAAAAGAATTCAAAGCTATCACCCTGTGCCGCAGAAGAATTGCAGAAGCCTCGGAAAAAGCTGAAATCATAACAATAAGCCATTACCATTTCGACCATCATACACCTTCTTATGAAGATTGGCTATGTAACTGGACGGAAGCAACCGAAACCGCTAGGCAAATTTATGAGGGAAAAACAATTTTGATGAAAAATCCTAGAGAGAAAATCAATTACAGCCAAAGAAGAAGAGGATGGATGTTTCAGAAAACAAGCGGAAAATTCGCTGAAAAAATCCAAGTTGCGGATGAAAAAACCTTCACTTTTGGAAAATTAACAAAAGTTAGATTTTCAGAACCTGTTTTTCATGGAGTTGAAAACTCAGTTTTAGGCTGGGTTTTAATGACAACCATCGAATATGAAAGTGAGAAATTCATGTTTGCACCCGACGTTCAAGGTCCAATGTGTTCACACACGCTTGAACTAGTTCTGATAGAAAAACCGCAGATGATAATGATAGGAGGCCCGCCACTCTATTTATCTGGGTTCAGAGTTAAAGAAGAAGACATCCAATCTGGATTAGAAAATCTTGGAAAGATCGTTGAAGCTGTGCCCTCCACAATTCTAGAACATCACATTTTAAGAGATAAAGACTGGCGAGAAAAAACAAGAAGAGTCCTTGAAAAGGCAAGTATGTGTGGAAATAAGATTGTCACGGCAGCTGAATTCTCGGGGAAGAAAAATCTTTTCTTGGAAGCTGAGAGAAAGCAGCTTTTCATTGAGAAACCACCATCAACTGAATTTGAAAAATGGACTCGGAAAACTAGGGT